>NZ_JBSGDB010000358.1:0-9364 GCF_053602155.1 Streptomyces sp. NPDC004561 | reverse complement strand
CGGTCTGGCACTGCGAAGTCGCCTGGTTGAGCGCCGCGTTGATGCGGGGCACACCGAGCGTCTCGGCCTGCCGTGCGGGCACCGCGCGCAGGCCGGTGAGCAGTCCGGACAGGTCGGCCTCGCCGAGGGCTGACACGTCGTGCTCGTCTGCCGTGCCGCCGGGCACCAGGGAGTCGAGGGTGTAGGCGAGGCCGGGCGCCCAGTCGCCGTGCGCGACGCTGACCGGGACGGTGACGGGCAGGTGCGGGCGCACCAGGTCGCGCAGGCGCAGTTCCCGGCGGCGGCGGACAGAGGCGTCCCGGTCGGGGGCGAGGCGCAGCACATGGCGGGTGCCGACCCACCAGGTGTGCGGGTGGCCCTCCCCGACGGGCCGGACGTCGGGTGCCCGCGTGCCGTCGGTGCCGTCCTTGAGCAGCGAACGGACCAGTCTGCGGACGCTGTCCGCGGTGGGTGTCGGTTCCTGGGTCATGGATCGCGCGTCGCCGTTCCGGGTGTCGTCGAGGAGTGGTCTCCCTGGGCCTCTCAGTCCACTATGACCATCTCACGGGTGGTGTCGTTGAGACGGCGGCCGCCGTCCTCCGTGACGGTGACGATGTCCTCGATGCGCACGCCGAAGCGGCCGGGCAGATAGATTCCGGGCTCCACGGAGAAGCACATGCCGGGCACCAGGGGCTGTTCCTCGCCCTCGATCATGTACGGCGGCTCGTGCGTGGTGACGCCGATGCCGTGCCCGGTGCGGTGGATGAAGTACTCGCCGTACCCGGCGTCGGTGATCACCGCGCGCGCGGCGCGGTCGACCTCCTGGCAGGCCACGCCCGGGCGGACGGCCCGGACCCCGGCCTCCTGGGCGGCGCGCACGACGTCGTGGACGCGGCGCTCCTCCTCGGTGGGCTCGCCGACGTGCACCGTGCGGGTGGTGTCGGAGCCGTAGCCGTCCTTCAGGCCGCCGAAGTCGAGGACGACCATGTCGCCGTGCCGGATGACGCGGTCGCCGACCTCGTGGTGCGGGTTGGCGCCGTTGGGGCCGGAGCCGACGATGGTGAAGTCGACCTGGGAGTGGCCGAAGCGGCGGAGCAGGCCGGCGAGGTCGTGGCCGACGTCGGACTCGCGGCGGCCGGCGAAGGGGACCTTCCGGATCTCCTCGAACGCCGCGTCGGCAGCGGCTCCGGCGGCGGCCAGCAGCTCCAGCTCGGCGGTGTCCTTCACGGCGCGCAGCATGGGCAGGGCGTCGGTGAGGGAGGCGTAGGAGGTGCCGGGCAGGGTCCGCTGGAGGCCCAGCAGGTGCATCGCCCAGGTGTTGTCGCTGATGCCGAACCGGCCGCGGTCGTCGAGGAGGGCGGCGGCGGTGGCGTAGGGGTCCTTGCCGTCGGTCCAGTCGCGCAGGGTCAGCGCGGTGGCGCCGGCCGCCTGCTCGGCGTCCGGGGCCTCCAGGGTGGGCACGACGAGCACGGGGTCGCGGCCGGGGGCGAGGACCAGCACGGTGAGGCGTTCGGTGACGGCGGTGGGCGTGTAGCCGGTCAGCCACACCATGTCCGGTCCCGGTGCCACGAGCAGTCCCGCGAGGCCGGCGTCGGCCGCGGCGCGTGCGGCGCGCTCCATGCGGGCCGTGTAGTCGGCGGCGGTGAAGGGCGCGGGCGTAGTACTACCGGTCATCCGGGCCTCCGAGCGCGGGTGAGGAGACAGAGCGGGGGCGTCCAGGGCAGCATCCTGCCCGCCCGGACGGGCCGACGCGAGCCGATCGGGACGGCCGACGGCCGCGGCACGCCCGGCGGAACTCCGCACCCGGCCCGCCACGGCATCCGGCAGAGCCTCGGCATGAGCCGCGGAACGCCCGCCGACCAGCGGTTTCCGGGGCGGCCGGACGTACGGCGCGGGTACGGCCGCCGGGCCCTGAGGCTTCCGCAGGGGTCGCCGGAACCGCGCGGCCGGTCGGTCATGTCACCACGCCGGGGACCACCGTCAACTGCTGGTAGCCCCCGCCGCTGTGCCGCACGGTGAGGAGGACGTCCTTCCCGGGGCGGGCGTGGGCGACGGCTCGGGCGAGGTCGGCGGCGGTGTCGACGCGGGTCGAGCCGAACCGGAGCAGGACGTCCCCGCGGACCAGACCGGCCGTGTAGCCGGGGCCCGGGACGTGCACGCCCACCACGAGCGCCCCCGGCTTCCCGGCGTCGACTGCCTCCACGCCCAGGGTCACTCCGGGCACGGCCGGGGCGGGGCTCCGGCCGGCGGTCGGGCCGGCCGGAGCCGAGGGGCCCGGCGGCCGGGCCCGGTGCTGGAGTTCGGCGAGCCTGCTCATGCCGATCACGGTGGCTCCGACCGTGCCGATACCGACGCCGGACAGCACCAGCACGATGCCGGTGAGCAGCCCGAACAGCAGGGTTCGCAGCCGCCGTCCACGCCGGCGCGCCGCGTGCGGGCGGCGGTCGGGGCCCGCGGGCTCGCCCGCCCGCGGGTTCTGACCGGGCATCGGCTTGGGACGCAACACAGTCTGTTCCATGGTTCGCTCGCCTCCGGCTGGTGCTCTACCCGGGGCACCGGGCCGCGACGAGACACGAAAGAGTGAGACTGGCCGGAAGGTGGCGGAGGGTAGTCATGGAACCCTCCCACCAGCCCCCGCCTCCCCGGCACCTCCTTCCCCCGGGCCCTCCGGCTCCGGGCGGCCTCAGCCCGTGTGGCCCCCGCCGTGGTCGCCGTGCCCGGGGCCGTGCGCGAACCTGAGCGCCTCGGGAGGCATGACGACGAACGGGCGCATCATGCCCATGTCCTCGTGCTCCAGCAGATGGCAGTGGTACATGAACCGGCCGTACGCCCCGTCGAAGCGGCCCATGACCCGCAGCAGCTGGCCGCCCGGGACCCGGAAGACGTCCTTGTGGCCCTGCTCGTTGGGGGCGAGCGGAACGGCCGTGCCGGCGTCGTACCGGATCGGGGTGCGGGTGCCGCCCACCGCGGGGTCGAAGCCCGAGACGTCGTAGGCGTCCCGCCCGAGCAGCTGGAAGTCGGCGAGGTGGATGTGCATGGGGTGGACGATGGGCGCGAGGTTGAGGAAGCTCCACTGCTCGTGGGCGCCCTCGGCGATCGTGAAGCCGAGCCCGTCGTTGAAGGTGCGCGCGGTGCGCCGGTACGTCTTCGTCGTGCCGTCGGGGCCGGTGACCTGGACGATGCCGTCGGCCGGGAGCTGCAGGCCGCCCGGGTCCGGGACCTCGGTCATCTCCCAGATCTCCGGGTGCCCGCCGGCGCCCTTGGTGGCGGGCGGGGTCAGCAGGACCAGCCGGTGGCCGTGCGGGATGTCGTGGGTGAGGCGGCGGAAGGAGCCGGAGAGGACCTCGGGCAGCTCGAAGGTGTCCGGCTCGCACGCGTCCCCGACGCGGAACTCCAGGACGGCCGGGTAGCGCACGTCACCGGCCGGGTCGGGCACCCCGGGCGGCTGGTTGCGGCCCTTGTTGACCAGCCGCAGGGTACGGCCGGCCAGGCCCCGGAAGTCCACGAGCAGGTCGAAGCGCTCGGCCGGTGCGGCGGTCAGGGCCGGCAGCGCCGCGTCGAAGTCGACGGGCACGGGGCGCGGCAGCAGCCCGCCGTCGCTGCCTATCTGGTGCACGACGCCCGGCACCGGGTCGCCGTCCTCGTCGATCAGCACGAGGTCGAAGATGCGCGCGTTGGAGGCGTTGACCAGCCGGAAGCGGTACCAGGCCGCGTCCACCCCGGCGTACGGCCAGATGCGGCCGTTGACGGTGGTGTAGGGGCCGGTGAAGGGGATGGAGACCGGCTTACCGGTCTCCGGGTTGCTCTGCTGGACGACGACCGTCTTGTGCAGCAGCCGGCCGTTGAGCCGGCCGTCCTCGTCGGTGTCGAGGTTGCGGTCGGCCAGCAGCAGCGGTATCTCGCGCTCTCCGGACGGCAGTTGGAGGGCGTCCTCCTCGTCGTCCCGCACCAGGTAGGTGCCGTACAGGCCCGACATCACGTTCCAGCGGGTGATGTTCATGGCGTGGTCGTGGTACCACCACTGCACCGCCTGGTGGTCGTTCGGGTACTCCGACAGCTGGGCGTCGCCGAAGCCGACGGCGTTGTCCGCCCAGCCGTCGTTTCCGCCGCCCGTCCGCGCGCCGTGCAGATGGGTCACCGACCAGGCGGGCAGGGCGGCGACGTCCTTGTCCGGCTCGACGCCCTCGCGGCCGGGCTCGGTGGTGGCGGGCGGGGTGCCGGGCGCGCGGACGGGCACCTCGACCGACGTCACCGGGTACTCGGTGTCCCTGGGGATGCGGTTGGTCCAGGCGATGCGGACGCGCCGGCCCCGCCGCACCTCGATGGTCGGGCCCGGGACGTGGCCGTCGTACCCCCACATCAGGGTGGGCGGCAACTGCGGGTGGAGGCGCACCCAGGTGGGGCGCAGGGCGATCTCGGTCTCGTGCAGCACGTCGCCCGCGGCGGGGCGCAGGACGGGCGGGACGGGTAACGGCGCCAGGTACGGCGTCAGTTCGCCCGGTTGGTCCGCCCGCTCCCCCGCCGTGCCCCCGGTGATCCGCTCACTGGTCTTCTCGATGATCTCGGCCAAGCTCGAACACCCCCGTGATGTTCTGCGGTTGTTGTTCCCCTTACTCCGCAAGACTCCCGGAGACGCACCGGAGTTCCCTGAATGCCCGGTTCCGTACGAGAAGATTAAGAAACGGCTGGTGCGGGTGTGAGCCGTGGACCGGCGGGCCACGGCTCACGCGCGTGTGTCAGCGCAGGGCCGGCACCGGCGCCGCGGGCGCGCGTCCTGGCAGGAAGCCGTGGGCCCGCCGGCCCAGCCACTCGGCCTTGTAGCGGTCGACCTTCTGGTGCCAGTTCAGGATGCCGGCGAGCCAGTTCTGCAGGTCCAGGACATAGCCGTCCATGGCCGCGCGGGCCTCCGCCGACAGGTCGAAGTCGTCGTACAGCACGGGCAGTTCGCGGGCGACCACATGCTGGAACTGCTCCATGCGCCGGGTCGTCAGGTCGTGCACGACGCCGAGCGCCGTCGGCTGGTCCACGCCGAAGAAGTTCTGCACGACGAGGACCGAGTTGTGGATCTCGCCCTCGTACTCGATCTCCTTCTGGTACGAGAAGACGTCGTTGAGGAGGCAGGCGTAGTCGATCGCGGCGTTCTCCAGGGAGCGCACCGGGCCGCTGCGGTACACCTCCGCCGGGATCGCGGGGCCGTGGCCCGTCCGGCACAGGCTCAGGGTGAGGTCGGACCCGAAGGTGCGGCGCCGCATCTCCAGGTAGTCGACCGGGTCGGGGACGCGGTTCTGCAGCTGGTTGGACAGCTCCCACACCCAGCTCTCGGTCATCGCGTCCACGGCGGCCTTGAGGGCGCGCCGCCGGTCGGCGGTCATCCCGGCCGTGGTGCGCGCCCACAGGTCGGTCAGGCCCCGTTCCATGGCGTCGGCGGGGACGAGGTCCGGTCCGCCCTCGACGGGCATGCACCGGGAGAGCCGGGCGGTGGTCAGGCGGGCGGCGGCCAGGTCGCGGCGCCGGCCGAAGACCAGGGGGTAGTAGTCGTCGCCGTAGGTCCCCCAGGCGAGCCACTGGGCGCTGAGGTCGAGGGCCTCGGGGCCGGCGTCCGGGTCCAGGCCGGCGGCGCACAGCGCGAGGTCGTACGCGGCGAGCTTGTTCTCGTCCCAGACGCCTTCCCCGAGGATGCCCGTGCGGCGCGACCAGTCGGCGAGGTTGCGGCGGGCCAGGTCGAGGTGGGGGCTCAGCTCCAGCCGGAACGGCATGTGGAAGTCGGGCAGCCGCGTCGGGCCGACCTTCTGGTAGGGCACGTGGGAGTAGGCGCGCAGCCGTTCCCGCGCGGCGGCGGCGAGCAGGGCGCCGACGTCGGCGGCGGAGGTGCCGGGGCCGCTCGGGAGCTGCCACGGGGAGTCGGTGCGCGCGCCCTTGTTCATGTACCGGCTGGAGCGCATGTGCCACTCGTGGCCGCCGGACTGCCAGTCCTGGAGTCCCTTGGTGTAGGCGGCGATCGCGGCGGCCTCGGCCGGGGTGAGGCCCTTCTCCAGGGCGACGGCGGGGACTTCGGTGAGCGCGGTGTGCTCGAACTGGTACAGGCGTGAGGTGAGGATGTCGTTGACGGTCTCGGCGGCCTCCTGGGTGGTGCAGCCGAAGAACGTCTCCAGGACGAGGACGCCGTTGCTGTTCTCGCCCTCGTCCTCGACCTCGCGCTGGTAGGAGAACAGGTCGTTGCGCAGGTGGACGGCGTCGGCGAAGGTCTCCATGAGCACGCGCAGCGGGCGGGTGCCGGCGACGGCGGCGGGCACCTCGGCGGTCGCGTACTCGACGAGCCCCGCCGACCAGGGCGCCCCGCCCACCTTGCGGCGCATCTCGATGTACTCGACGGGGTTCGCGATCCGTCCCTCGTTGATGTTGGACAGCTCCCACATCGACTCGTTGAGCAGGTGCTCGGTGGCGACGGAGAAACGGCGGCGCCAGTCCAGGGACATCGACGGCACCGTGCGCGCCCACAGGTCCTTCAATCCCGCCTCGACCGGGTTCTCCGGCTCCGGTACGGGCGTCACGGGGTCCGGCGGCATGAACAGCGGCAGGCGGTCGAGGTGGGCCTTGCCCGCGGCGCGGTCCTGGGTGCGCTTGTACATGTCCAGGAAGTGGTCGTCGAAGAAGAACACCCACACGTACCAGTCGGTGATCAGCGAGAGAGCGGGTCCGTCGCAGTCGGGGTGGGTGTAGGCGCACAGGAGTCCGTAGTCGTGCGCCTCCAGGTCGGCCCGGTCCCAGATCCCGGAGCCCTCCAGCATGCCAGTCTCGCGCGCCCACGCGGTCGAGTGGGCGCGTGCCTCGTCCAGGTGCGGGTTGAGGCGCGCGGGATACGGCACGTAGAAGTGCGGGAGTTCGAACGGCTGCGTCATGGCCGGGGCCCTACCCGCGGCCCCGAACGCCCATCCACCGGGCCGCACATGATCACACCATCGCGTGAACCGCCCCCGGAGCATGCCCCGTCCGCACCCTTGCCGTGCTCCTGTGGGCAGGTCACGGTAGGCGCATGGATTCCTTCGTGCTGCCCCATGAGGTGCACGGCGACGGCGCCCACAAGGTGTTCGCCGTGCACGGCTGGTTCGCCGACCGGTCCGCCTACTCGGCCGTCCTGCCGGACCTGGACCGCACCGCCTTCACCTATGCGACCGTCGACCTGCGCGGCTACGGCGAGGCCCGCGACGCCACGGGCCCGTACACGACGGCCGAGGCGGCGAGGGACCTGGTGGCGCTGGCCGACCGGCTCGGCTGGGCGCGGTTCTCGGTGGTCGGGCACTCCATGGGCGGCGCGGTGGCCCAGCGGCTGCTCGCGCTCGCCCCGCAGCGGCTGCGCCGGATCGTCGGGGTCTCGCCGGTGCCCGCCTCGGGCCTGCCGCTGGCGGGCGAGCAGGGCGCGCTGTTCACGGACGCGGCGCACCGGGCGGAGAACCGGCGCGCGATCATCGACATCACCACCGGGGGCCGCCGCCCGGCCGCCTGGCTGGACCGGATGGTCGCCCGTTCGCTGGACCGCAGCGACGCGAAGGCGTTCCGGGCCTGGCTGGACTCGTGGGCGGGCGAGGACTTCCACGCCGAGGTGACGGGCAGCGAGGTGCCCGCGCTGGCCGTGGCGGGCGAGCTCGATCCGGCCCTGTCGCCCGCGGTCATGCGGGAGACCTGGATGTCCTGGTACCCCCGCGCCCGGCTGGTGCCGCTCCCCGGCGCCGGGCACTACGCGCTGGACGAGACCCCGCTGGAACTGATCCGCGTGGTCGAGGACTTCCTGCGGGCGGACGAGGACGGCACGGCGTGAGCGTGCGCGAGGCCGGGCCGGTGCCCGACGTGTTCGACCCGCGCCGGTACGCCGCCGGAGTGCCCCACGACGACTACCGGGTGCTGCGCGACCGGCATCCGGTGGCGTGGCAGGAGGAGCCGGAGGTGCTGGGGTGGCCGGCCGGGCCCGGGTTCTGGGCGGTGACCCGGCACGCGGACGTCGTACGGGTCCTGAAGGACGCCGGCACCTACTCGTCGTACATCGGCGCGACCCAGATCCGGGACCCCGATCCGGAGGATCTGCCGTTCATCCGGCGCATGATGCTGAACCAGGACCCGCCGCAGCACAACCGGCTGCGGCGGCTGGTGAGCCGGGCGTTCACGCCGGGGCGCGTCGAACGGTTCGCGGCTCTCGCCCGGGAGCGGGCGCGCACGCTGCTCGCGGGGGCGCTGGAGCGGGCCCGGGAGGGGGACGGCACGGTCGATCTGGTGGCCGCCGTCACCGACGAGTACGCCCTGCTGAACCTGGCCGACCTGCTGGGCGTTCCCGGGCAGGACCGGCGGCTGCTGCTGCGCTGGACCCAGCGGGTGATCGGCTACCAGGATCCGGACGAGGCCGGTCCGCCGGTGCTGGACGAGGCGGGCAAGCCGGTCGATCCGCGGTCCCCGGCGATGCTGCGGGACATGTTCGCCTACGCCCGGGAGCTGGCCGGGTACAAACGGCGGTACCCGGCCGACGACATCATGACGACGCTCGCCCATGACGCGGAACTCGCCGGTGCGGAGCTGGAGATGTTCTTCTTCCTGCTCACGGTCGCGGGCAACGACACCGTGCGCAGCGCGGCGCCCGGCGGCCTGCTGGCGCTGGCGGAGCACCCGCGCGCGTACGAACTGCTGCGCGCGGGAAAGGTGGAGATCCCCTCGGCCGTCGAGGAGTTGCTGCGCTGGCATCCGCCGGTGCTGTCCTTCCGCCGTACGGCCGCGCGGGACACCGAGCTGGCGGGCCGGCGGATCAGGGCGGGCGACAAGGTCGTGGTGTTCCACGCCTCGGCCAACCGGGACGAGCGTGCCTTCGCCGCCCCGGACCGGCTCGACCTCGCCCGCTCCCCCAACCCGCACGTCTCCTTCGGGGACGGTCCGCACGTCTGCCTGGGCGCCCACTTCGCCCGGCTGCAACTGCGGGTCCTCCACGAGGAGGTGCTGCGCGCGCTGCCCGGGCCGCGGCTCGCGGGCCCGGCCGGGCGGCTGGTGTCCAACTTCATCAACGGCGTCAAGTCACTGCCGGTCGCCGTCGCTTGAGACGTCGGCCTGGATCAGCGCGTGCGTGCCGCTGGTGCGCCAGCGCTGCTGCTCCGCCGCCACCAGGGTGGTCTCGGTGGCGGCGGACAGACCGGTGACCACATCCGACTTCAGGGTGCGCAGCGCGGCCACCGGGCCGGGGAAGTATGCGGTCGCCTGCGCGAAGGGCGTGGTCGGCGGCCATCGCCGGTCGCCCACCAGACGGCGGTAGTTGAGGTCGCCAGTTGATGACGTAGTCGATCAGACCCGCCGAGAAACTGAAGCCGTCGTGCACCCCGAGCGCCCAGGTCACCGCCATCGAGACGCCGGT
>NZ_JBSGDB010000357.1:0-9412 GCF_053602155.1 Streptomyces sp. NPDC004561 | reverse complement strand
ATGGCGGCCATGGTCTGTACGGCGGTGCGCAACTGGCCCATCATGGCGGCCGAGTTGAGGCCGTCTGCGCGCGGTCGAGCAGGCCGTGCCGACCAGGCGCAGGCCGCGCCCGTACTCGGGGATGTCGTACGGCGCCTCGCCGGCGGCCCCGTCGCGCGGCGGGCGGGTGGGGTGCTGATCGCGGACCTCGACGACGAACGCGCCGGTCTCCTCCAGGCGCCAGTCGACCTGTACGTCGGTGCCGGCGTGCACGACGGCGTTCGTGACCAGCTCGCTGACCACGGCCAGGGCGTCGTCGACGAGCCGGGGCGCGACCTCGGGCACGTCCAGGAGGTCCGCCCGCACCAGGGCGCGGGCGGACCCGGGCGCGAGTGGGCTCCCGGGCAGGGTGGCCCGCCCGCGCACCCTCGTGGCCCGGTCCTCGCTCTCCCGCTGCGTGGGTATGGCCGCCATGTCCATGCGGCCAGGGTGACAGACAGGGGGCGCGCATAAGCGCTGAGTCACCGAAGTGGACAGTCGTGGCCGAGAACCGTGCTACGGGTGCGTCAGAAGACGCAAACTTTCGGGCGGGGCCGGACGTGAACGCCCCAGGAAGTCGCGGGGAACCGCACGGCCGGCCACGAGCGGCCCGCGGTCCCCCACCCTCGGGGAACGTGCCTACTGCTCCCGGGTACCGGAGTACATCTCGTCGATGAGGTGCTTGTACTCCCGCTCCACCACGGGCCGCTTCAGCTTCAGGCTGGGCGTGATCTCGCCGTGCTCGACGTCGAGGTCCCGCGGCAGCAGCCGGAACTTCTTGATGGTCTGCCAGCGCTGCAGCCCCTCGTTGAGCTGCCTGACGTACCCGTCGACCATCTCGACCGTCTGCGGGGCCGCGACGATCTCGGCGTACGGCCTGCCCTCCAGGCCGTTCTCCTTCGCCCAGTCCGCGAGCGCGAGCTCGTCCAGGGCGATGAGCGCGGTGCAGTAGTTCCGGTCGGCGCCGTGCACGAGGATGTTGGACACGTACGGGCACACCGCCTTGAACTGGCCCTCGACCTCGGCCGGGGCGACGTACTTGCCGCCGGAGGTCTTGATGAGGTCCTTCTTGCGGTCGGTGATGCGCAGATAGCCGTCGGGGGACAGCTCGCCGATGTCGCCGGTGTGGAACCAGCCGTCGGACTCCAGCACCTCGTCGGTCTTCTCGGGCAGCCGGTGGTAGCCCTGCATGATGCCGGGGCCGCGCAGCAGGATCTCGCCGTCGTCGGCGATGCGGACCTCGGTGCCGGGCAGCGGCTTGCCGACCGTGCCGGTGCGGTAGGCCTCGCCCGGGTTGACGAAGGAGGCCGCCGAGGACTCGGTGAGGCCGTAGCCCTCCAGGATGTGGATGCCGGCGCCGGCGAAGAAGTAGCCGATCTCCGGGGAGAGCGCGGAGGCGCCGGAGACGCACGCCCGCAGGCGGCCGCCGAAGGCCTCGCGGAGCTTGCCGTAGACGAGGGCGTCGGCGGCCTTGTGCTTCGCGGCCAGGCCGAACGGCACGGCGCGGTTGCCGGTCCGCCGGAAGTTGTCCTGGCTCGCCTTGGCGTACTCGCGGGAGACCTCCGCGGCCCACTGGAAGATCTTGTACTTGGCCGGGCCGCCCTCGCGGGCCTTGGCCGCGACCCCGTTGTAGACCTTCTCGAAGATGCGCGGCACGGCCGCCATGTACGTGGGCTGCACCACCGGAAGGTTCTCGATGATCTTGTCGACGCGCCCGTCGACGGCGGTGACGTGGCCGACCTCGATCTGCCCGGAGGTGAGCACCTTGCCGAAGACGTGCGCGAGCGGCAGCCACAGGTACTGCACGTCGTCCTGGCCCACCAGGCCCGTCGCGGCGATCGCCTTCGCCATGTACGCCCAGTTGTCGTGCGGCAGGCGCACGCCCTTGGGGCGGCCGGTGGTGCCGGAGGTGTAGATGAGGGTGGCGAGCTGGTCCCTGGTGATCGCGCCGACCCGCTCCTTGATCAGCTGCGGGTGCTTCTCCAGGTAGGCCGCGCCGCGCTCCTCCAGCTCGGCGAGGGTCATCACCCAGTCGCCGCTCTCCACGCCGGCCGGGTCGACGACCACGACCTTGGTGAGGTCGGGCAGCTCGGCGCGCTTCTCGACCGCCTTGGCGAGCTGGGCGGCGTCCTCGGCGATCAGCACCCGGCTCTCGGAGTCGGAGAGGATGAACGCGGACTCGTCGGCATTGGTCTGCGGGTAGATCGTCGTGGTGGCGCCGCCGGCGCACATGATGGCGAGGTCGGCGAGGATCCACTCGACACGGGTGGAGGAGGCGAGCGCCACCCGCTGCTCCGGCTCGACGCCGAGTTCGATGAGCCCGGCCGCGATCGCGTACACCCGGTCGGACGCCTGCGCCCAGCTCAGCGACTTCCAGTCGTCCGGGCCCTGGCCGGAGGCGGCGGGCACCGGATAGCGGTAGGCCTCCGCGTCCGGTGTGGCCGTCACGCGCTCCAGGAAGAGGGCCGCCACGGACGGCGGACGGTTCTCGATCAGGGTCAGTGTGTCGCTCACGACATCCTCCGGGGCCCGCGACAGTGCGGCTGTACTCGGGTGCGGCTGGGTTAACTCACGGTGGGGTTTCGGGCTTGTTGTTTAACTCGCGAGTAACTATCGAGCAGGCATCAGGGTAAGGGGCGACCGCCCGCTGCGTAAGGGGCTTCGGCCTGTCACTTTCCACTCAGAGCGACACTACGCACGCGTAGGGGCCCGCCGCGCTTTCGCACGACGGGCCCCCATGTGCCCGGTTTGCGGGCGTAACCCGTTGTTACCTTTGGTTACTTCTTGCCCTTGCCCGACCCCGCGCTGTCATCGCTGGAGAGGACGGCGATGAAGGCGTCCTGCGGAACCTCCACGGAACCCACCATCTTCATCCGCTTCTTGCCTTCCTTCTGCTTCTCCAGCAGCTTGCGCTTACGGGAGATGTCACCGCCGTAGCACTTGGCGAGGACGTCCTTGCGGATGGCGCGGATGGTCTCACGGGCGATCACCCGCGAGCCGATGGCGGCCTGGACCGGCACCTCGAAGCTCTGCCGCGGGATCAGCTCCTTGAGCTTGGCGACCAGCCGCACGCCGTACGCGTACGCCTGGTCCTTGTGGGTGATCGCCGAGAAGGCGTCCACCTTGTCGCCGTGCAGCAGGATGTCGACCTTGACCAGGGAGCTGGTCTGCTCGCCCGTGGGCTCGTAGTCCAGGGACGCGTAGCCACGGGTCTTGGACTTCAGCTGGTCGAAGAAGTCGAAGACGATCTCCGCGAGCGGCAGTGTGTAGCGGATCTCGACCCGGTCCTCGGAGAGGTAGTCCATGCCGAGCAGGGTGCCGCGCCGGGTCTGGCACAGCTCCATGATCGCGCCGATGAACTCGGTGGGCGCGAGGATCGTGGCCCGTACGACCGGCTCGTAGACCTCGTCGATCTTGCCCTCGGGGAACTCGCTCGGGTTGGTGACGACGTGCTCGCTGCCGTCCTCCATCAACACGCGGTAGACCACGTTGGGGGCGGTGGCGATCAGGTCGAGACCGAACTCTCGCTCCAGGCGCTCCCGGATCACGTCCAGGTGCAGCAGGCCGAGGAAGCCGACGCGGAAGCCGAAGCCGAGGGCGGCGGAGGTCTCCGGCTCGTAGACCAGCGCGGCGTCGTTGAGCTGGAGCTTGTCGAGCGCCTCGCGCAGCTCGGGGTAGTCCGAGCCGTCCAGCGGATACAGACCCGAGAAGACCATCGGCTTCGGGTCCTTGTAGCCGCCGAGCGCCTCGGTGGCGCCCTTGTGCTGGCTGGTGACGGTGTCACCGACCTTGGACTGGCGGACGTCCTTCACACCGGTGATGAGGTAGCCCACCTCGCCGACCCCCAGCCCGTCGGCCGGGAGCATCTCGGGCGAGTTGACGCCGATCTCCAGCAGCTCGTGGGTGGCGCCGGTCGACATCATCCGGATGCGCTCGCGCTTGTTGAGCTGTCCGTCGATGACACGGACGTACGTCACGACACCGCGGTAGGAGTCGTACACCGAGTCGAAGATCATCGCGCGGGCGGGCGCGTCGGCGACCCCGACCGGCGCCGGGATCTCCTTGACGACCTTGTTCAGCAGCGCGTCCACGCCGAGACCGGTCTTTGCGGAGACCTTGAGGACGTCCTCCGGGTCGCAGCCGATCAGGTTGGCCAGCTCCTCGGCGAACTTCTCCGGCTGGGCCGCGGGGAGGTCGATCTTGTTCAGGACCGGGATGATCGTGAGGTCGTTCTCCATCGCCAGGTAGAGGTTGGCGAGGGTCTGCGCCTCGATGCCCTGGGCGGCGTCGACGAGGAGGACGGTCCCCTCGCAGGCGGCCAGCGACCGCGAGACCTCGTAGGTGAAGTCGACGTGCCCCGGGGTGTCGATCATGTTGAGGATGTGGGTCGTGCCCTGGTCGGGGCCCTCGGTCGGGGCCCAGGGCAGACGCACCGCCTGGGACTTGATCGTGATGCCGCGCTCGCGCTCGATGTCCATCCGGTCGAGGTACTGAGCACGCATCTGCCGCTGCTCGACCACACCGGTCAGCTGGAGCATGCGGTCGGCGAGCGTGGACTTGCCGTGGTCGATGTGCGCGATGATGCAGAAATTGCGGATCAGAGCCGGGGCGGTACGGCTCGGCTCGGGCACATGGTTAGGGGTCGCGGGCACGCAGGGTCCTGTCTCTTGAGGCGCCTTATGCCTCGGGTCGGATCGATACGTAGTCTCCATGGTCCCACGCGGAGGGACCGAGGACCGTTTTGGGCCGCTCGCAGGGCCACTGGTACTGTAGATGGCTGTGCCTCATGCCCTCTCAGCACGAGGCGCGTCAGAGAAAATTTGGATCACCGGTACGGGACCCGTGCGGCCCCGTGCCTGAACCTGAAAAGGCTCCTTCGTGGCGAACATCAAGTCCCAGATCAAGCGGATCAAGACCAACGAGAAGGCTCGGCTGCGCAACAAGGCCGTCAAGTCCTCCCTGAAGACCGCGATCCGCAAGGCCCGCGAGGCCGCTGCCGCGGGTGACGCCCAGAAGGCCACCGAGCTGCAGCGCGCCGCCGCGCGTGCGCTCGACAAGGCCGTCTCCAAGGGCGTCATCCACAAGAACCAGGCCGCCAACAAGAAGTCGGCGCTTGCTTCCAAGGTCTCGTCCCTCCAGGGCTGAGCTTCCTTCTGATCTGACCGCCGGAAGGACCCAGAGCGGGCCCTCTCTCATCCGCTCCCGTCCGGCACCCCGAGCCTGTACGCGGCCTGCGTTCGCCACGCGGGTACGGGCTCACCATCTCGAACCGAAAACCCCGGCCCCCTCCCTTCCCCAGGGCGGGCGCCGGGGTTTTCGGCATACCGGGGAGAGCCCTGCGGCACGGGGGCGTTCTTGACGGGGGTTGTGGTGATGGCCGGGGGGTGAGCGTTCGGCCCGGCCTGGTTGCGGGGTGGGGCGAGTCGGGGGCTGGGGAGCCCGTGGCGGGGTGGGTCCGGGGAGGGGGCCCTTGCGGGCCGAGGGGGAGCCTGTGGCGGGGGAGCCTATGGCGGGATCTGGCGGGAGCCCCTGGCGAGCGGGGTTCGGCGGGAGCCCTTGGCGAGCGGGGTCTGGGGCGGAGCCATCCCGAGGTCCGGGCTGAGCCGGTAAAGGGCCGGGACGGAGCCCCTGGCGAGCAAGGCCCGGGGGGAGCCATCCCGAGGTCCGGGCTGAGCCAATAACGGGGTGCCGGACGGAGCCCATGGCGAGCGGAGTCTGGGGCGCAGCTCATTCCGAGGTCCGGGCGGGAGCCGCTGTGGGGTCCGGGTGGAGCCGGAGCCCTCGGGGACCCCTTACCCGCGCCCGCGTGAGCGGGCTGCCCGGGCGATCACCACGACCGCCTTCTCCAGTGCGTACTCGGGGTCGTCGCCGCCGCCCTTGACTCCCGCGTCCGCCTCGGCGACGGCCCTGAGCGCCGCCGCCACCCCGTCCGGCGTCCACCCACGCATCTGCTGCCGCACCCGGTCGATCTTCCACGGCGGCATCCCCAGCTCCCGGGCCAGATCGGCCGGCCGGCCGCCCCGAGCGGACGACAGCTTTCCGATGGCCCGCACGCCCTGGGCCAGCGCACTGGTGATCATCACCGGCGCCACCCCCGTGGCCAGCGACCACCTCAGCGCCTCCAGCGCCTCCGCCGTACGCCCCTCCACCGCCCGGTCCGCGACCGTGAAGCTCGACGCCTCGGCCCGCCCGGTGTAGTACCGCCCGACGACGGCCTCGTCGATCGTCCCCTCGACATCCGCGACCAGCTGCGACACCGCCGACGCCAGCTCCCGAAGGTCGCTGCCGATGGCGTCGCACAGCGCCTGGCACGCCTCGGGCGTCGCCGACCGGCCCGCCGCCCGGAACTCCCCCCGCACGAACGCCAGCCGGTCCGCCGGCTTGGTCATCTTCGGACAGGCCACCTCCCGCGCCCCCGCCTTGCGCGCGGCGTCGAGCAGCCCCTTGCCCTTCGCGCCGCCCGCGTGCAGCAGCACGAGTGTGATCTCCTCGGCCGGCGACCCGAGATAGGCCTTCACGTCCTTGACCGTGTCGGCCGACAGATCCTGCGCGTTGCGCACGACGACGACCTTGCGCTCGGCGAAGAGCGAGGGACTGGTCAACTCGGCGAGCGTGCCGGGCTGCAACTGGTCCGGGGTCAGGTCCCGTACGTCCGTGTCGGCGTCGGCGGCCCTCGCGGCGGCCACCACCTCCCGCACGGCACGGTCGAGCAGCAGGTCCTCCTGCCCCACGGCGAGCGTCACCGGGGCGAGAAGGTCGTCATTCGCAGTCTTCCTGGCCATCGGGACAAGCATCCCACGCCCCACCGACAACGCCCCGCTCCCCGACGGACACCCCGGCACCGCCCCCTGTGCGGCTCCCGCCCCGGGCCCCGCCCACGCCGGGGGCTACGGCTCCTCGCGCCAGCCGTCCCACTCCCCCGCGAACGCGTCCAGCTCCTTGGGGTCCAGCCGGTCGTGCTCGTCCCGCAGGACCACCAGCCACTGGGCGTCCTCGGCGTCGTCCTCCCCGGCCAGCGCGTCCCGGACCAGCCGCGGCTCCTCGTCGATGCCGAACCGCTCCCCGAGCGCCTCGGCCACCTCCTCCGCCGTATCCCGGTCGGGCAGCACCAGCACATGTCTCACATCACTCACGGGCCCCATTCTCCGCCACCCCACCCGGCCCGAAGCGCCCGGTCGGCCGGACCGAACCGGACTAGCTTCCCGAGTCCCCTTCACGCACCGTGGGCACGCTGCTCAGCTCGATCCCGAACCGTTCGCGGTACGCCGCCAGCACCTCCTCGTCCGTGTCCAACTCCCGTGTCTCGCGCGCGCCGTCGGCGCCCGTTGTCGTCAGGGTGCGTCCGCTGAGGGTGGCTCTTCCTCCGTCCTCGGTGACGCGTGAGCAGACCAGGGAGCGGGTGAAGTGGGACAGCGGGGAGGTGCTGTGCCACCAGGCGCCGGCCGCGAAGTCCGCGAGCACCCGTGGACGTGCCTCCAGCCGGTACTGCGGATGGCCGTCCCGTATGACGTCCAGGTCCCCGGCCGCCGGGCCGCCGCCCCGCACCCCCGCCGCGTCCGGCCCGGCCTCCGCCACCCGGAACGCTCCGCCCGGATCGGCCTGCTCCCCGCGTTCCGCGTACGCCAGCGGGTGGTGGCTGTGCGCCCCGAACCCGACGTCGGCGAGCCAGAGGTCACCGTCCACCGTCCGCACCCGAAGCGCGAGATGGTCGTACGGGATCCCCAGCCTGCCCTCCTCCCCGTACACCCGCGCCGCGAGCAGCTCCACCTCGTAGCCGAGGGCGGCGAGCAACGCTCCGAAAGCGCCGTTCAGTTCGTAGCAGAAGCCACCCCTCCGGGCCACGGTCACCTTGTCCAGCAGCCGCTTCTCCTCCAGCACGATCTCCTCGCCGAGGTGGATCGACAGGTTCTCGAAGGGCACGGTCCGCAGATGACGCAGGTGCAGTTCACGCAGCGCCTCACCGGTGGCCCGTGCCGGGCGGGCGGCGCCGAGCCGGCGGAGATAGGCATCGACCTGTGCTGAGTTCATGCCCCCAGTCTGGGCGATCACCCCGGCCGCGCACCCACGTCGCACCGGACGAACCACGACCCGCGCCCCTCACTCTCTCGTCACCTTCACCTCCCCGCCCGCCCCTCCGGTCCCGCCGACCGCGAGCGCCCCGTCCCGATCGGTGCGCAGCACCACCGCCCCACCGGCGCGCAGCGCGGCCACGGTCGACGGTGCCGGGTGTCCGTAGGGATTGTCGGCACCGCAAGAAATGAGGGCCACCCGGGGCGCCGCCAGCCGTAACAGATCCGGGTCCTGATAGGCCGAGCCATGGTGGGCCACCTTCAGTACGTCCACTCCGGCCAGCTCGGCCGCCGCCGGGGACCGCAGCAGCGCCTGCTGGGCCGGGGGTTCGAGGTCCCCGAGCAACAGCATCCTCAGTCCGCCCGTACGGACGAGCAGCGCGACGCTGGCGTCGTTCGGGCCGTCCAGCTCCGGCGCGGCGGCCGGTCCTGCCGGAGGTGCCCCCGTGTCCGAGGGCGGCGGAGGGCTCGGCGGGGGCCACAGGACCCGCCAGGCCAGCGGCCCGGTACGCCGCTCCTCGCCCGCGACGGCCCGTGTGACCGGGATGTGCCGTGCGGCCGCCTCCCTTCTGACGAACTCGGCCTCGCCCGCGGGCTCTTCCAGACCCGTGGTCTCGATCGCGGCCACCGAACGGCCCCGCAGGACTCCGGACAGCCCCGCCACATGGTCGGCGTGGAAGTGGGTCAGCACGAGGAGGGGGATGCGGGTGATGCCGAGCTGCCGCAGACAGCGGTCGACCAGCGCCGGATCGGGTCCGGTGTCCACAACCACCCCGGCTCCCTCCCCCGCCGCCAGCACGGTCGCGTCGCCCTGCCCTACATCGCACATCGCGAGCCGCCACCCCGGCGGCGGCCAGCCCGTGAGCACCCTCGTCAGCGGTGCCGGCCGCACCACCACCACCAGGAGCAGCACCCCGAGCAGCCCGCACCACCACGGGTGCCGCAGCAACCGCCGCCCGGCCGCGACGACGACCACGGTGACCGCCGCGAGCAGCAGCGCCCCCAGCCAGCCGCCCGGCCAGTCCACCGCCGCGCCGGGCAGCGCCGCCCCGCTCCGGGCGACCGCGGCGATCCATTCCGTCGGCCAACCCGCGCACCACGCGAACACCTTGGCCAACGGCATCGCCACCGGTGCCATCGCGAGCGCGGCGAACCCCAGCACCGTCGCGGGCGCCACCGCCACCTCGGCCAGCAGGTTGCACGGCACCGCCACCAGGCTCACCCGGGCCGACAGCACCGCCAGGACCGGCGCGCACACGGCCTGCGCCGCGGCGGCCGCCGCCAGTGCCTCGGCGAGCCTCGGGGGTACCCGGTGCCGCCGCAGC
>NZ_JBSGDB010000356.1:0-9470 GCF_053602155.1 Streptomyces sp. NPDC004561 | reverse complement strand
TGCGGTCGTCGCCGTCGAGGTGGATGTACGGGGGCCGGTGCAGGGACCCGAAGGAGTTGCCGAGGGCCTGTACGACTCCCTTGCGGCCGTCGGTGAGTTCGTACAGGGCGCACAGGTCGAGGTCCAGGTCCCCCTGTCCGCCGCCCCAGCGGCCGCCCCAGCCCGGAAGTTGTTTGCGCACATGCCAGTTGAGGTTCACCCGCATGACTCCGGATGTTCCGCCCTGCTTGGCCAGCGAGACGGAAGGGGCCGCCTTCGTGAGGGTGACCTTCGACAGGCGGACCGGCCGGGCCGGGGGGACGGGCGGGGGCGGCGCCGGTGCGGCGGCGGGGGTCGGTGCCATGGCCGGGAAGGGCGGGAGCGGGGCCGCGACGGTGGGTGGCGGCGTGGTCACCGGTGGTGCCGGGACGGGCGGGGCGGCGTGCCGCGGCTCGTCCACGGTGATGCCGAAGTTCGTTGCCAGTCCTTCGAGTCCGCTGCTGTAGCCCTGGCCGACGGCGCGGAACTTCCAGCCGCCCTGGCGGCGGTAGAACTCGCCGAGCAGGAAGGCGGTCTCCACGGTCGCGCCGGAGCTGTCGAAGCGGGCGACCACCTGGCCGGTCCCGGCGTCGGTCACCTCGATGTAGAGATCCGGGATCTGCCCGAACGTCCCGCCGTCCGCCGAGGCGGCGAGGACGATCCGCTCGACCTCGCCCTCCACGCGCGCGAGGTCGACGAAAAGGGTGTCGACGACGCGTGCGCCGGCCGTCCGCTTGCCCTCGTGGCGCACCGCGCCGGAGGGGTGGGCGGGCTGGTTGTAGAAGACGAAGTCCCCGTCGGAGCGGACCTTTCCGGTGGCGAGCAGCAGCGCGGAGGCGTCCGCGTCCGGCACGCCGGGTCCGCCGCGCCGGCCCAGTTCGACGCGTAGCGCCGTGGTCGGCACCGGCGCGTTCGATCCCTTCGGCATTGACATGTCCGCCCCCTTGCGAGTCGGTCCGCGGGTGTCCCGCGGTCGTCCCGGCCATCCCTACCCGCACAACCTATTCCCGGCCACGTCGAACTCCCATGGAGGGCGCCCGGCAGCCGCGCCGGGCACGGCTCGGGAAGATCGCCGGTCAACCGCCGGTAACCCTGCGGGAGCTTGGCCTTTACACGATCCGAACGTTGAACGACGCCCCTTTTTGCCAAGTTCGCTCGGATTGGGGATCCCAGGTCACTGCCGACACGGAAAACAACCCTCTTATCGGTCTCCCCAACCAGCACATCGTGGGCTTAACTTATGTGCCATGACCTCCCCCCGCTCCACTTATGGTGGCGGCTACTACTCCGCCTCCTTCCCGGACACCCCGATCTACGACTCCCTCGTGGCCGAGCGGGGCACCCCGCAGATCGCCCCGATCCGGGTCCCCGCCGCCTACGACACGGGCAGCAACCTGCCCGCGCTGCCGTCGGCGCTGCCCGCCCTCCCGGCGGGCCCCTCCCCGCAGGCCCCCGCCTACGGCTACCCCCATATGACGCAGCCCGCCCCCTTCCAGCAGGCGCCCACCGCGTACATCCCGCAGCAGGCCGCCGCTCCCCGGGGCTACCCCGGTCCGCAGGCCCCGCAGCAGCGCCCGATGGCGCCGGGCACCGGGTACGAGGCCATGCGCCCGGCCGCGCCGCGGCCCGTGCAGGCTCCCTACCAGGACCCGTACAACAACCAGCAGTACCGCGGTTACTGACCGGCGCATCCCGCTGCCGGTGTCACCTGGCACGATGGCGTCATGGGTATCGCCGAAGTGCAGTCGATCCACGTCTACCCGGTCAAGGCGTTTCGGGGCCTCGCGCCCCGGGAGGCCTCGGTGGAGCGCTGGGGCCTGTCCGGAGACCGGCGCTGGACACTGATCGACGACGGGGGAAAGGTCGTCACGCAGCGGGAGCAGCCGCGTCTCGCACTGGCCGCCGCCGAGCCTCTGGCCGGCGGCGGCATTCGTCTGTCCGCGCCCGGCCAGGCGCCGCTGGCGGTCGCCGTGCCGGAGCCGGCGGCGACCGTGCCGGTGAGCATCTTCGGCACGAAGGTGGAGGCGGTGCCGGCCGCGGCGGAGGCGCACGCCTGGTGCAGCGCCTATCTGCGGGCCGACGTCCGCCTGGTGCACCTGGACGACCCGGCCACCCGCCGCCCGGTCGATCCCGAGTACGCGCTGCCCGGCGAGACGGTCAGCTTCGCCGACGGCTACCCCCTGCTCGTCACCACGACGGCCTCGCTGGACGCCCTGAACTCCCTGATCGCCGCGGGCGGGTACGCGCAGGAGGGCCCGCTGCCCATGAACCGCTTCCGGCCCAGTGTCGTGGTCTCCGGCACCGAGGCGTGGGCCGAGGACCACTGGTCGCGCATCTCCGTCGGCGAAGTGGTCTTCCGCGTCCCGAAGGCGTGCGGCCGGTGCGTGGTGACCACCACCGACCAGGACACCGCGGTGCGCGGCCGGGAGCCGCTGCACACCCTTGCCCGTCACCGCAGGATCGACGGCAGCCTCGTCTTCGGCCAGAACCTCGTCCCCCTCTCCCCCGGCACCATCAGGATCGGCGATCCGGTGCGGGTGCTCGGGTAGTACGGAAACCGATTGCCGTTCGGGGAACCCTCAGACCGTTCCCGCTCGTTGAGGTGGCATGAGAAATCCGTGAGACGTCGCGGTCATGACCGGCCGCGGCGGACGTGATGTCGCTCTCTATTGCCCGGGGCCGCGGATGACCGCCCGCGCCGGGGGATATGACGGAGCGAAAGGGGGTGGGGGACGTGCGGGCTGTCTCCGGTGTGTGGCGCTGGCGGCACAATCCGCTGCGCCGTACGACCGATCTGGCCGAGGCGTGGGTGGCCCTCGTGGCGCTGGTGCTGATCGCCCTGGCCGCGCCCGTGACCGGCTGCCTGGTCGGCGCCGCCGCCCAGGACTCGCTGCAACGCGCGGCGCGGGAGGAGCAGCACGCCCGCCGCCTGGTCACCGCCACCGTGGTGCGCGACCTGGGCCAGGCCCTGCTGGAGGCCGATCCCGACACCACCACCGCGCGCGAGACCCGCAGCCGCGTCATCGCGGAATGGACGGCCGTGGACGGCACCCGGCGGCACGGACCGGCCCTGGCGGACATCAAGTCCCCCCGCGCCGGCGACCACTTCGGGCTCTGGACCGATCCGCACGGCCGAATAACGACCCGCCCGCTGGACTCCGCCACGGCGACCACGCACGCGGTCCTGGCCGGGCTCGGCGCGGCCCTGGTGTCCGCGGCCCTGGTCGAGAGCGGCCGGCGCCTCACCGTCTGGCGCATGGTCCGCCGCCGGTACGAGCGCTGGGACCAGGCCTGGGACCGGGCGGGCCCGGACTGGGGCAAGGCGGGCACCGGCAGTTGACGGCCTTCCGGCTCTGGTCAACCCACCGTGCACGCACACGCTACGGTGGACCGGCCGAAACGCTTTCGGCGACAACCCGCGGGTGAGCGAACCGCAGGGGCTCGCAGGTCTGCGAGAGCGCGCACGCGCACAGGCCCCAGGGGCTTGACGCGGTCGCGGTCCCGGCACCGGCGGCGGCGCCCCGAAGGAGCGTCAGCCATCAGTACGACGAGGTGGGGGCACAGCAACGCCATGGCACAGGGCACGGTCCAGGTGACGCACACCGGTACTTCGCGGTGGCGGCGCCGCACGGGTGAGTACGCATCGCTCGCCGCCGCCCTGGAGGCCGCCGCCGACGGCGACGTCCTCACCATCGCCCCCGGCACCTACCGGGAGAACCTCGTCGTGCAGCGGGCGGTGACGCTCCGTGGCCCGGAGGGCTCGCCGGGCTCGGTGCGGATCGCCCCCGTGGACGGGGTGCCGCTGACCGTGCGCTGCTCCGCAGTGGTGCAGGACCTGCACGTGGAGGGCCAGGACGCGGCCGCGCCCGCGCTGCTGGTCGAGGAGGGCGCGCCCGAGCTGATGGACCTGCGGATCGTGACCCGGTCCGCCGCCGGCATCGAGGTGCGCGGCGGCGCCCGCCCGACGGTGCGCCGCTGCACCGTGGACAACCCGGCCGGCATCGGCATCGCCGTACTCGACGGCGGCGGGGTGTTCGAGGAGTGCGAGGTGGTCGCGGCCGGGCAGGCGGGCGTCACCGTCCGCGGCGGCGCCCACCCGCGCCTCGACCGCTGCCGGGTGCACCACGCCTCGGGCACCGGGTTCACCGTGACCGGCGAGAACTCCGCCCTGGAGGCGGTGGGTTGCGAGGTCTACGAGGTGCGCGGCTCCGGGGTGCAGGTCACCCAGCGGGCCACCGCGCACCTGACCGACTGCGATGTGCACCGCACCACCGCCGACGGGGTCACGCTGGACAACGAGGCGGTCCTCACGCTCGCCGACTGCCGCATCCACGACATCCCCGAGAACGCGGTCGACCTGCGTTCACGCTCCGTGCTCACACTGACCCGGACGACGGTCCGTCAGTTCGGGCGCAACGGCCTGTCGGTGTGGGACCCGGGCACCCGGGTGGACGCCAACCAGTGCGAGATCTTCGACAGCACCGGCGACTATCCGGCGGTGTGGGTGAGCGACGGCGCCACCGCCGTCCTCGACTCCTGCCGGGTGCACGACGTGCCGGACGCGCTGTTCGTGCTCGACCGCGGTTCACGCGTGGACGTCGTGGACAGCGATCTGTCCCAGGTGCGCAACACGGCCGTGTCGGTGAGCGACGGGGCGACCGCGCAGCTCGACGACTGCCGGATCCGGGACGCGGCCACCGGTGCCTGGTTCCGTGACCACGGCAGCGGCGGCACGCTCAGCAACTGCACGGTGGACGGCACCCAGACCGGCGTGATCGTCACCAAGGGCGCCGACCCGACCATCGAGCGGTGCACGGTCGACTCCCCCGCCGAGGCCGGTTTCTACGTCTCGGCGGGCGGCCGCGGCAGCTTTCTCGGCTGCCGGGTCAGCGGCAGCGGCGGCTACGGCTTCCATGTGATCGACGGCTGCCGTACGACGCTGCGCAAGTGCCGTACGGAGCGGTGTGCGCGCGGTGGTTACGAGTTCGCCGAAGGCGGCCCGGACACGGGGTCCGGGACAGGGCCGGTCGTGGAGGACTGCACCAGCGACGAGAGCGGCAGCCTGCGGCCCCCGGCGGTCCGGGAGACGGCCGCGCAGACGGCGCCGCAGACGGCGGGGCTGCTCGGCTCGATCCCCGGGCAGCGCAGCGCGGAGCAGGAGCCGGTGGCCGCCGCGGAGCCGGTGCGGACGTCCAAGGACGTGCTCGGGGAACTCGATGCGCTGGTGGGCCTGGAGAGCGTCAAGCGCGAGGTGCGGGCGCTGACCGACATGATCGAGGTGGGCCGGCGCCGTCAGCGTGCGGGGCTGAAGGCGGCCTCGGTCAAACGGCATCTGGTCTTCACGGGCTCCCCCGGCACCGGCAAGACGACGGTCGCCCGGCTCTACGGCGAGATCCTCGCCTCCCTCGGCGTGCTGGAGAAGGGCCATCTGGTCGAGGTGTCCCGGGTGGACCTGGTCGGCGAGCACATCGGTTCCACGGCGATCCGCACCCAGGAGGCCTTCGAACGGGCGCGTGGTGGCGTGC
Organism: Streptomyces sp. NPDC004561; assembly: GCF_053602155.1. Taxonomy (NCBI): domain Bacteria; kingdom Bacillati; phylum Actinomycetota; class Actinomycetes; order Kitasatosporales; family Streptomycetaceae; genus Streptomyces; species Streptomyces sp. NPDC004561. The sequence goes on along the minus strand of NZ_JBSGDB010000356.1, from coordinate 3,927 downwards.
TGTTCATCGACGAGGCGTACGCGCTCTCCCCGGAGGACGCCGGGCGTGACTTCGGCAAGGAGGCCATCGACACGCTGGTGAAGCTGATGGAGGACCACCGGGACGCGGTGGTGGTGATCGTCGCGGGTTACACGGCGGAGATGGAGCGCTTCCTGTCCGTCAACCCGGGTGTCGCCTCCCGGTTCTCGCGCACCATCACCTTCGGCGACTACGGCCCCGAGGAGTTGCTGCGGATCGTGGAGCAGCAGACCGACGAGCACGAGTACCGGCTGACGCCGGGCGCGTGCGAGGCACTGCTCAAGTACTTCACGGCGATCCCGAAGGGCCCGGCGTTCGGCAACGGCCGCACCGCCCGCCAGACGTTCGAGGCGATGGTGGAGCGGCACGCGAGCCGTGTCGCCCAGGTCGAGGACCCGAGCACCGACGACCTGACCCTGCTGTACGCGGAGGATCTGCCGGAGCTGCCATGAGGCGTCGCGCAGGGTCCCGCGTCCTCGGCCGCTCGCGTGGCGTGGTGCGGGCCGTCGCGTCGACGGCCCGCACGGCGCCGAGGGCAACCGTGGCCATGTGCGCATGGCCGCGGTCCGGGACTCGTCCGGCGCGACTCAGCCCTAACTCGGTGGCAGATGGCACCTGTTGCCGTAGACCATCTCCAGATGCGCGTGGATGATCGGGCGAGCCATTTCGGCGTAGGCCTTCACCTGGCCGTTCCGGGCCCTCGGTATCTCGTGGTCGATCTTGGCCAGGACCTCCTTGTGTCCCTGGTACATCATCTTCAGCCAGGCCGTGTCGTATGCGGGTGAGTGGGCCTTGTCCGCGACGGGGGCGAACATTCGCTGGTCGGCCCTGGTCGGGCCGTTCTGAAGGCGGAGTCCCAGGGAGTCCGCGACGGGCTTGAGTTTCTCCTCCAGCCGTGTGTGGTTGTCGTGCAGGACGCGGCCGGCCTGCGCGACACACTGGGTGGTCGCGTTCTTCTGGGCGTTGCCTCCCGCCGCGATCTCACTCGCGTTGACGTTGGCCATGAACTCCACGAAGTTCTTGTCGCCACGGGTGGCCGACGGGGCCGTGTCGTGCGCGGACGCGACCCCCGCTGCCGCGCCGACGACGGACACGGCGGCCAGAGCGATCACTACCGAGCGGTTGCCTTGCTTCATTTCCGAAAGTCCTTTCAGGAGACATGGGCACAGGCGTGAACCGCTGACGCGGCTCCCTGTCCGGACTGCCAGCCTCTCGTCCCGCCCGCGGACGCGCTGTCGTCCGTTCAGCGGGTCGCCCGGGGGAACCGTCCCGCCCGTCGCGGGGGTACGAACGGCGGAACCGGATCCCCGCGGCCTCGCGCGACCAAGCCTTTCGGCCACGCGGTCACCTGCGCTGACCTGGCAGTTCCCGGTGCAGGCGGGCCGGCAGCCGGGTCCGCCTGGTAGTCGCAGTGGCCGAGGATCGCGGCCGGCAGCGGGTGGTCGGGCGTGCGGCCGTAGGCGAGGGGGTCCTTCAGGGGCGGGTGGTCCACGTCCGGGGCGCCGTCGGCGGGCAGCCGTACCGGGCCGCCGACGGGGTCGGTACGGCGGTGGAGGTTGCCCCAGCAGGCGATGTCGCGGTGCAGGGCGGCGAGCGCGGCGGGCCGCGCCGTGGGGTGTCTTCCCGGTGACCAGGGCGCCGGCCAGTGCCACGGTGCCCAGCCCCAGGTGGTGGCGGTCAGCACGGCGAGAACGAGGGGCGCGCGGTCGGTGAGGGCCGCCGTCGTCCTGGCGCGGGTGCGGGCGGGGTTCTCGGGCTCGCCGGGGGTGCTCGTGGCGGACGCGGTCGCGTTCGGTGCGGGCCTGCCGGGCGGTGCCGGCGGCGAGCCGGGCGGCCAGGAGCAGCAGGACCGCGAGGAGCGGCGGGATCACGGACACCCGCCAGGTCAGCAGCACCGGTGGCCCAGCCAGCGGGGCGCGGGTGCCGACCAGCCCGTCGTCGACGCGTAGCGCGACCCCCCCGGAGATCACTCCGCCCAGCGCGCGGGCGAGCAGCGCGGTGGCCGGTCCGCCGAGGCCGCGCATCCCGGTGCGCGGGTCGGGACCGCGGCGGTACAGGAGGCGGGCCACGACGGCGAGGGCGACGACGAGCAGCCCCGGGGCCGGCATCAGGGCGCCGAAGGCCGGGTTCCCGGGCAGCCGCCCCCCGGAGCGCCGGCCGGGCCGGGACCAGCCGGCGTAGATCAGGGTGAGCAGCAGCAGGCCGAGCGCGTCGAGCGGCAGGCGTCGTACGAGGTGCCGGTCGAGCCGCTCGTCAGGGCGGTGCTCGCTGCGGCCCCGGCGGCACGCCGTGCCCACCACCGCACCGGACATCGGCGGCAGCGCCCCCGCCCGGGCGGCTTCCGGTACGGGCGCCGCCTGGTGGCCCGGTTGCGCGCCGCGCACACCATGGCGGGCCTGCTGACGGTCGCCGCCGCCGTCGCGACCCCGGCGGCCCGCTTCGCCCACCGCCCCGGCGGCCCTGAACGTCCTGAGCCGGCTGCTCACCGGAGCAGTCCGATCGGCACCAGGGCGGCGAAGGCGAGCCGGCGTCCGGGCGGGCTCCACCAGCCGCCGGCCGCCGCGAGCAGCGCGGGCCGGCCCTGAGCCGCGTGTCCCTCGTACGCTCCCGGCGCGGGGAAGGCCGGCCCGAGGTGGTGGTAGGCGCAGGCCCGCACGCCGGCTCACTGCCGGGCCACCAGGCCCGTGACGCCCTGAGGGCCTGTGCCGGTGCGCGCTCCACGATGTCCGGTTCCGGGGCGGTCCACACCACTTGTCGCGCAAACTCCCCGATCCGGGTGACGGAGGGCGCGGGGCGGCCGTGCGATCAGTGGCATGTGCGCGTCGTGACAGGCGATGGCGCACCCCGTACCGTCCCGTGAAAAGATGGGACGCCCGCGCAGCCCCGGACGGATGGAACGTCCTGGTCGGAGGTGGTGCGCCGGGCGTGTCGGACGGTTGGCGGCGAAAGGACCGGAGCGTACGTGAGCGAGAATCAGAACCTCCTCGCCGAGCAGCGCCGCGCCATGATCCTGGACGAGGTCCGGCGCCGGGGCGGTGTGCGGGTCAACGAACTGACCCGCAAGCTCGGGGTGTCGGACATGACCGTGCGCCGCGACCTGGACGCGCTCGCCCGGCAGGGCATGCTGGAGAAGGTGCACGGCGGCGCGGTGCCGGTGGTCGAGGCCAGCACCCATGAGCCGGGTTTTGAAGCCAAGTCGGGTCTGGAGCTGTCGGCCAAGGAGGACATCGCACGGGCCGCCGCCCGGCTGGTCACCCCGGGCACCGCGATCGCCCTGTCCGGGGGTACGACGACGTACGCGCTCGCCCAGCACCTGCTGGAGGTGCCCGATCTGACCGTGGTGACGAACTCGGTGCGGGTCGCCGACGTCTTCCACTCGGCGCAGCGCACGTCGGGGCAGCGGCAGGGCGCGGCCACGGTGGTGCTGACCGGCGGGGTGCGCACCCCGTCGGACTCGCTGGTGGGCCCGGTGGCCGACCAGGCGATCGCCGCGCTCCACTTCGACCTGCTCTTCCTCGGGGTGCACGGCATATCGGTCGAGGCGGGCCTGTCCACGCCGAACCTGGCGGAGGCCGAGACCAACCGCCGGCTGGTCCACTCGGCTCGGCAGGTGGTGGTGGTCGCCGACCACACCAAGTGGGGCACGGTGGGCCTCAGTTCGTTCGCCTCGCTGGAGCAGGTGGACACCCTGGTGACCGACGCGGGCCTGCCCGGCGAGGCGCGCGCCGAGGTCTCCGAGCATCTGCGGCAGCTGATCGTGGCGGGCGAGCAGGACGGCGCCAAGGGCGTCGACGACACGGAGTAGTCGAGGCTGCCGGAACAACGGCAGCTACGTGGACCTCGGGCCGAACGGCGCCCTCCGTGACGGCACCAGCCGGCACTGACACACAGCAGCGCCCGGGCTCGTCC
>NZ_JBSGDB010000355.1:0-9472 GCF_053602155.1 Streptomyces sp. NPDC004561 | reverse complement strand
GTACGGCTGCCGGAGATCGTGCGCTGCGGCGGCCGACGCCGGGTTCCTGCCATGGGTTCGGATCACGTTCCTTTCGGTGCTACTGGGTGAAGTCGTGGGGTCCCGGCCGCCGGGGGGCGGGCCGGGGAGGCTCCCCGTACGGTTCCGGCCCCGGCCCGGCGCCGTACGGTCCGGGCCGGGGGCCCGCCTCGTACGCCGACGGCAGCGGGGGGACCCCGTACGGCCAGGGGGCAGGGTCGGAAAGGTACGGCGCCTGGGCCGGGTGGGAAAGATACGGTGCCGGGGCCGGGTGCGAGAGGTACGGTCCTGGATCCGGGTGGGGCACGTACGGTCCGGGGTCCGCGTAGGGCTCGTACGCCCCGTGAACCTGGCCGGCCGCGTACGGTCCGGGACTGGCGGCGGTCTCGTACGGTCCGGCGCTAGCGGCGGTCTCGTACGGCTCCTGCCGTGCGGCGCCCGCGTAGGGATGCGGTTCCGGCCGTGCGGGGGCCGTGGTGGGTTCGTCCCCGGTGGGGCCCGCGTCCGTCGGCGCCCGCAGGCTGCCGTAGCGCTCCATGCGCTGCCAGCGCAGGCGGGAGCCGGACACGGCGGTGAAGACGGACTGGATCACCACCAGGTACATGAGCTGCCGGTAGACGAGCTGCTGGAGCGGCAGGCTCCACAGCGGGCCGGGGCGTTCCCCGTCCAGACGGAACGCGTACAGGCCCATGCCGAGTTGCAGCAGCAGGAAGGCGAGCCACAGGCCGCTGATCCGGACCGGGTCCAGGAAGACCAGGCCGTACAGGGCGAAGATGTCCACGACCGGGGCGAGCAGGGGCAGCAGGATCTGGAAGAGCAGCAGGTAGACCAGGCCGCGGCGGCCCAGTTTGCCGGCCGCGCCGCGCTGCGCCAGCGCGCCGCGGTGCTTCCACATCGCCTGCAGGGTGCCGTAGCACCAGCGGTACCGCTGGCGCCACAGGGCGCCCAGTGACGCGGGCGCCTCGGTCCAGGCCACCGCGCCCCCCTCGTACACCACCCGCCAGCCGTCGCGGCAGAGCGCCATGGTGAGGTCGGTGTCCTCGGCGAGGGTGACGTCGCTGACGCCGCCGAGGGCCCGCAGCGCCTGGCGGCGGAACGCTCCGACCGCTCCGGGCACGGTCGGCATGCATTCGGCGAGGTCGAACAGGCGGCGGTCGAGGTTGAAGCCGACCACGTACTCGATGTGCTGCCAACGACCCAGCAGGCCCGAGCGGTTGATGACCTTGGCGTTGCCGGAGACCGCGCCCACGGCGGGGTCGGCGAAGGGCTGCACGAGCGTGTGGACGGTGTCGGTCTCGAAGACCGTGTCGCCGTCGACCATGACCACCAGGTCGCAGGAGGCCGCGGCGAGACCGGTGTTGAGCGCGGCCGGCTTGCCCCCGTTCTCCTGCCGGATCACCCGCACCCCCGGCAGCCGGAGCGACTCCACCAGGTCCGCGGTGCCGTCGGTGGAGCCGTCGTCCACCACGATGATCTCCACCGGGTGGTCCGAGGCGACCAGTGAGCGGACGGCCGCCTCGATCCCGGCGCTCTCGTTGTGGGCGGGGACGAGGACGCTGACGGGTTCGGTCACCGGCGGCCCCCAGGGCCGGCTCCGGCGCCCCGTGCGCTCGCGCCGGTGCCGGCGGGCCGCGATCACCACGACCACCGCGCGCAGCACGCTGAGCGCTCCGGCCGCGTACATCAGCACGCCCAGCAGCCATACGGCCCAGTCGCCGGCCTGCAGCACCGTGATGAGGGCCATCCCCTGGAGGTGGTCGCCGAGTCCGGCGCGCTGGACGGGGCCGGCCATGCGGACCGCGGCGCCGACCGTCTCGAACCGGAAGCCCTGTGCCTTCACCCGGGGGATCAGGCTCTTCAGCGCGGCGACCGTCTGGGAGCGGTCGCCGCCGCCGTCGTGCATCAGCAGGATCTGCCCGGCGTGCCCGTGCGGTGTCGCGTTCGCGACGACGCGGGCCGCGCCGGGGCGCTGCCAGTCCTCGGCGTCCTGGGTGGAGAGCACCGTGACATAGCCCGCCGCGTCCGCCTGCTTCAGCACGGACCAGTCGGCGTTGTTCACAGCGTCGTTCTCCGAGGAGTACGGCGGTCTCAGCAGCGCGGTCGTGACCCCGGCCGCGCCGGCCACCGCCAACTGGGTCTCGCGCAGTTCCAGGGAGCGCTGCCACGGGGCGAGGCGGGACAGGTCGGGGTGGGTGAACGTGTGGATGCCGAGCTGGTGGCCGTCGGCGACGATCCGGCGGACCAGTTCCGGGTGGGCCACGACCTCGGTGCCGACGACGAAGAAGGTCGCGTGCACATGGTCGCGGCGCAGCACGTCGAGGACGCGGGGCGTCCAGACGGGGTCGGGGCCGTCGTCGAAGGTCAGGGCGATGGTGCGGGCCTTCACCCGGGCGGTGTGCGCGGTGGTGGCGGCGTCCGCTATCACGGGGCCCCCGTGGACCACCTGGCTCGGCACCTTGTCGTCGCGGCCATGGGGGGCGGTCGCCTCGTCCGGCGTGATGCCGAACATGTGGTGGGTGTAGCCCTGGAGCAGGAGGGCGGTCGACAGGGTCACCACGAGCACGCTGAGCAGCAGCCAGTGGGTGCGGGGGGTGACCTGGCGGGGGTGGCTGTGCCGGCGGGGGGCGGCACTGCGGCGGGGGCGATCGGACACGTCTGGGCCTTGGGTCACTTCACGGGCTTGTGGGACGAGCCGAGGGCGCGGCCCTTGGAGGAGCGGGCGTGGGTGGAGCCGGAAGTGGTCGTCGTGGTCGGGGAAGTGCGGGTGGGCGCGGCGGCCGGGGGCGCGGCGGGGGCGGTCGTACGGCCGGTGGGGCCGGAGGTGGTCTGGCGTGCCGTGGTGCGGGAGTCCCGCCGCGCGGTGGTGCCGGCGCTTCCCGTGGAGTGGCCGGTGCCGGACGAGGAGTCGGAAGCGGTCGCCCGGGGTACGGCCGGGTGCGCGGCGTCCGGCTGGGGGACGAACGGGGAGCTGATGCTGGGGCCGCCCAGCATCGTGCCGATCAGCAGGGCGACGTAGCCGCCGGCCGGGATGACCAGCAGCCGGGCGGCACGGAGCACATGGCGCTGGCGGCGCCCTGAGGAGTCGACGAAGACGGGCCGCGCCGGCTCGGGCGCGGGCGTGTCCGGTCCCGGGTCGGGACGACCGGGGGCGTCGAACGCCGCCGGCGGCGCGGTGAGGACGTCACCGCGCGGGCGGTCCCAGGACTCCCAGGGCTCCGGGGGTGCTTGGGGCGGCTGGGGCTGCCAGGGCTCCGGGGGCGCGGTGGCGAAGGCCGGGCCGGCCGCGTGAAGAGGCATCACGGGGGCCTGTGGGACCGCTCCGGTCCCCTGGTCTCCGGGCCCCGGGTGCGTCCATTGCGCGTGCGGCGCCGGCTCCCAGGGCAGCGTGGACGTGTCGGTGGCGGCGCCGTAGCCGTACCCGTGGCCGGCGGCATAGGGCTGACCGGCGCCGTCGTACGGCTCCCCGCCGTACGCCCCGCCGCTTTGGTTCGTCCACTGCACGAGTCGTGTCCCCTGTCCTGGCCGACCGACATGGCCGTCCGCATGGAGAGAGCGCGCGTGGCCGAAAGTGTTACACCTCGGCCCCGCAGAACGGATCGAGCCGGCCAGAAGGGGGCGAAGGGTGTCAATCGTGCTAAAGCTGGGCGTAACTGCGGTCCCAGGCCGACACTCGCTTCACCACCGCGTCCCCGGACTCGGCCGTCCGCGCGTAGAACTCCGTCAGTTCCCGGTGGCCCGCCGCGAACGTGCGCCATGCCCCGGGCTCCCCGGTGACGCCGCCGTAGCGCGGCAGAAGCGCGTCGCGGGCGAGGAACCACAGCGTGTCGAAATCGGCCAGCATCAGGAACTCGGCCACGCGGCGGGCCTGGGCCGCCGTCAGCACCAGGAACGGCGGCTGGTGCGGGTCGGGGCGTCGGACCGGCCGGCCGCCGAGCACCACCTGGGCCTGGGGCCGGTCCTCGACACGGTGCGGGAAGGCGCCGACGTAGATGCGTTCCTGGTCCAGATAGCGCTCGTCCAGCACCTCCTCGCGGTACCGGCCGGCCCACTGCCGGGCGGCCCCCGAGCCGTCCCCGAACATTCGCTCGAGCCAGGTCGCACTGTTGCGCAGCGCCGGTGGCGGCACCGCTCGAAGACGTACGTACGCACTCATGCCACAAGGAGCGCACGGGGACACGGAAGCATCACGCGACCCGACGAACTCACGCCACCCGGAATCCCATGAGGGACCCGGCGCGGCTGAGGGACCCGGCACGGCGCCGCCCGGGTGCGGGTGCCACCTCCGCGGCCCGCGGCATCAGCAGCGACGGAGACGGTCGCTGTCCGCAGGACAGAGGCACCCGGGCACCTTCGCAGCCTGCGGGATCGGTGGCGAGGAGGACGGTCCGCCGTCCACGGACAGGCCGTACGGGAGCAGGCGCGGGCCACCGCCGCAGCCCGCGGGATCGCGGGATCGCCGCAAGAGGCAACCCTTCGCCGCCCCCGGACAGGACGTGTGGGGGGCGGCCGGAACCCGCGTGGATGGGGTTCCGGCCGCCCGCCGTCCCTCTCCGTGCCGCATCCGGGGGGAGTCAGTGCGGTACGGGGAGAGGTCCGGGGACCGGTGCCGGCACCGGACGAGCCGGTGCACCGGCCGGTCCCGCGCAGGCTCGGTACTCATGCAGCGCACGACCGGCCCGAAACGTCACCCGGCCGGGACGGCCCCGCCCCACGTCAGCGCCCGGTCACGCCGGGGCGCGCGCACCCGAGACGCTCCCCCCGCCACGTGAAGGGTTTCCGCTGCGTTGTGACACTTCTGTGCTGACGGACGCTGGTCACCATGGGGCCGTCGATGCGACGGGGGCGCGGGGGCCCGAAGGGACTCGTGATGAACCCGGTGCAAACGAGGACAGTCTTGGGCCAGGCACGGCAACCCCGTCGCGTACAGGCGTACGACGGCGAACTGGGCGCGGCGGTGGCGCGGGCGCAGGACGGCGACGAAAGCGCTTTCGCGGTCGCCTACCGGATCGTGCAGCCGGGCCTGCTCGGCTATCTGCACGGGCTGGTCGGCGACGACGCGGAGGACGTGGCGTCCGACGCCTGGCTGGAGATCAGCCGCGACCTGGGCCGTTTCAAGGGGGACGGGGCCGGGTTCCGCGGCTGGACGGCGACGATAGCCCGGCACCGGGCGCTGGACCATCTGCGCCGCCAGCGGGTACGGCCCCGGGCGGGAGGCACGGAACAGGACGTGCTCGATCTGCCCAGCTCGCACAGCACCCATGACCAGGCCCTGGAGTCGCTCTCCACGGAACGGGCGCTGGAGCTGGTGCGCGGTCTGCCGCGGGACCAGGCCGAGGCGGTCCTCCTCCGGGTCGTCGTGGGCCTCGACGGTCCCGCCGCGGCGCGCGTCCTCGGCAAGCGCCCGGGAGCGGTACGCACGGCCGCCCACCGCGGCCTGAAACGCCTCGCCTCTCAGCTCGGTCTCGGCAAGGGCCCGGACCGGGGTGTGACGGATGAGGCTCCCAGAACGCTGGGTGAGTCGACATGAACGACGGCGGCAGTGGGCCGGCGGACGGACGCCGGGGCCCCGGCGGGCCGAAGGACACAACAGGTCGGACCGGAACGGAAGCGGACATGGGTGAACGAATGAGCGGCGGCCTGGTTCCCGGCCGTCGGCATGCGCACCCCGGCAGCGCCGCGTCCGGGTCGCGGGACCACGACACCACCCTGCTGGAGACGGCGCTGGCCGCCGCCGTGCGCGTGCACGATCTCGACCCCGAGGCCGAGCAGCGCGCCCGGACCGCCTTCCGGGCCGCCCGTGACGCGGGCGCGCACCGGGCGCGCACCCGGCGGCGGGACGACTGGCGGCTGCCCGCGGCGCGGCGTGCCGGGCGCTCCGTGAGGATGACGCTCGGCGTGGTGTTCGCCAGCCTGACCCTGGGTGGCGTCGCGGTGGCCGCCATCGGTTCGGCCGTCTCGTCCTCGCACGGCGCCGGGGCGGGTCAGCGAACCTCTCACCCGCCGGCCGTCGCCCCGGCCCGGCCGGGTGACGCGACGTCGTCGGCGTCGTCCGGGGGCCACGGACCGGTGTACGGCAGGAACCCCGCCAAGAACACCGAGGCCCACTGTCACGCCTACGAGAAGGTCAAGGACCACGGCAACGCGCTCGGCGCGACGGCATGGCAGCAGCTCATCGCGGCCGCGGGCGGCAAGGACAGGGTCGCCGCCTACTGTTCGGATCAGCTCGCCCGGGCCGCGGCCACATCCGGCAAGTCGGGTAACACGGGCAAGTCGGGCGCAAGCGGCCACAGCAAGGGAACCTCCGCCTCCCGAAACTCCTCCAGCAGTACGGGGAGTGCGTCCCGGAAGGGTCGGACGAGCGGCGGCAAGGGCGGCGTGAAGCACAAGTAGCACTCTCCCGGTGCGGCGCGACCGCGCCTCGTCCGGCAAAGAGTTGGACAACAAGCCGGCGAGGCGGGTTTACGCCAACGGGTCGCGCCGGGCGCTCCGCGAGCCGCTCCGCGTCCACATGTGCGAGCGCAACCACGGGCCTTGGGGGCTGCCCCACGGCGGCCGGCGGCTCCGCGGCGGAGGTCGCGGACTTGCTCACACTTCCTCCACAAATGTCGAGCCGTCCGCTCCGGCGGATGCCGTGTGCTGCGCCCGCCGCGCGCTCCGGTCGGCCGAGGCGCCGGTGAAGTCGCGTTCGCAACAACGGTGGACGACGTCGGCGGCGGCCGGAAGTCACCCGCACTCGCCGGGCCGTCGGCGGCAGCCCGGAAACGGAAGCCGGGCGTGACCGGTCTCACCGGCGGCGGGCGGGTCATCGAGGAGGTGGGGAGCGTCCGTTGACCACGGCGGCGGTACGGTGTGCGGCAGCCGATCGCCTGTTCTGCGGTCGCTGACCAACTAGGGGGTTTCATGAAACACCGCCGCCCGCGCCACCGTCGCAGAGTGATCGCCCGAGCGGTCGGTACGGCGGGTGCGCTGGCCGTCGCCCTGGGCGCGGGTATGTCGCCGGCGATGGCCGCCGGGAAGACCACCGACAAGCCGACGGCCACCGGGGAGTCGCCCGACAAGAACGCGCCCTGGGCCCCCGAGAACGACGAGAAGACGCCCGAGCAGCACAAGGCGCTCCACCCCTCGGCGCTCTCGTCGAACCACGCGGGCACGTCCGGGCTCCAGCTCACGATGCCCGCGCCGAGCGGGCGCCACTCCGTGGGCATGGTCGGCCTGCACCTCGTCGACAAGCACCGCACGGACCCCTACGTGCCCGGCAACCAGCCGCGCGAGCTGATGGTCACGCTGTGGTATCCGGCCACCTCCACGTCCGGTCACTACCGGGCGCCGTGGATGCCGTCGATATCCGGCGCGCACTTCCTCGCCACGCGCGGACTCTCGCCGCAGATGGTGACCCTGCCGACGACCGCGGGCCATGTCCTCGCCCCGGTGAACAGCAATCTGGGCAAGCTGCCCGTGCTGCTGTACTCGACCGGCCTGCACTCGGACCGCGCCATGGGCACCCAGTTCGCCCAGGATCTCGCCAGCCGCGGCTACCTCGTCGTGACCGTCGACCACACGCACGACGCCAACGAGGTGCAGTTCCCCGGGAACCGGCTCGAGGTGAACGCGATGCCGGCGGGGGCCCACTCCTCCGACACGCTGAAGGTGCGCGCGGCCGACATCAAGTTCGTCATCGACTCGCTCGGCACGCTGAGCAAGGGCGGCAACCCGGACGCCGGCAAGGCCACCCTGCCCACCGGGCTGACGCAGGCCGTGGACATGTCCCGCATCGGGATGTTCGGCTGGTCGCTGGGGGGCGCGGCGGTCGACACCGCCATGCAGCTCGACCACCGCATCGCCGCCGGCGCCAACCTGGACGGCCAGTTCTTCGGCTCGGCGCCGAGCAAGGACCTCGACCGTCCGTTCATGCTCTTCAGCTCCGGCACCCACAACCGCAACAACGACGGTTCGTGGCGGACGCTGTGGCCGCACCTGAAGGGCTACCGGGTCGACGTCCAGCTCCATGGCGCGGCGCACCTGTCGTTCAGCGACAACGAGTGGATGGTGGCGCAGGAGGCGGGGCTGCTCGGGCTCTCCCAGGACCAGTTGCAGCAGCAGTACGGCACGATCGACCCGGACCGCGCGGTCAAGGTCCAGCGTGACTACCTGGCCGCCTTCTTCGACCAGACGCTGCGCAAGCAGCACAGCACTCTGCTCGACGGCCCGAACAAGAGCTACCCGGAGATCTCCTTCGTCAGGTGACCAGGAGTCCGAGGGGCGGGCCCGGCATACCGGACCCGCCCTCCGGTTGTGGCTGAATCACACTTATGTGGTCCCAAACGCTCTCACGACACAGGGACAAAAGTGTGATGGTTATGTAATCCCGCGCAGCTAGAGTGTTCGCTTGATCGAACGCTCGTGCGCTCGGCGCCATTTGAGAGAGGATCCCCTGCCCTGCCCACCGCCAACCGGGCGCCGCGCCGACACCGCATCCGCCGCCGCGCCGATATGCCGCTGCTCGGCGGGGTCCGCCCGCCGATCGCCTCGCTCGTGCTGCTGCTGCTGGTGGTCGCCGCCCTGACCGTGATCGGCCTCGGCGACGTCCACGCCGAACGGGTCCCCCAGGCCGTGCTCAACGGGGAACAGCAGATCGCCGCGGACACCGCGCTGTCGGTGCGGACCACGATCGACGTCGAGGCGAACAGGGTCCGCCGTACCGCCGACGCCTATCCGGCGACCGGCACTTCGACCCCCGCGACCGCGCTCAAGGCGCTGACGTCGGCCAGAACGGCGGTCCTCGGCAGCGCGCTGCTCGACCCGCACTCCGGCAGGCTGCTCGCGGCCGGCGGCAAGCCGGTCGCGCTGTCCGGGGTGAACGCCTCCCAGTTGACGTCCGGCAACAACACGATCCCGCCCCGGCTGATGACGGCCGGTGGCACGCGGGAACTGCTGTATTTCGCCAAGGTCACCCTGCCCGCGCAGAAGGTGGACGCCAACCAGGACCAGTACCAGGCCCCGAGCCGCACCGAGCGGCAGTGGCTGCTGGTGGTCTCCGAGGCGCTCCCCACCCTCACCACGTACGGCGACGGACGCACCACCGAGGTGCTGGACGCGAGCGGCAAGGCGCTCGTCACCGCGGCCCACGGCACGGCGTCGCCGGCCGCGGCCGACAGCGCTCTGCCCACCCAGGCGGCCAGTGCGGCGAGCGGGTCGGGGCAGCGCACCGACGCCTCGGGGAGCCTGCTGGGCGCCGCCACGGGCGGCCGGCGCACGGTGGCCGGCTGGGCCCAGGTCGCCTCGGCGACCGGTCCCGGCGACACCGACGGCCTCGGCCTGACGGTGCTCACCTCCCGCGCGGTGCCCGCCACGACCGCCGCCGCCGACTACTCCGGCTTCGCGCTGAAGGCCGCCGCGGCACTGGCCGCCCTCGCGCTGCTGCTCGGACTGGCGCTGCACTTCGCCGTGCAGCAGC
>NZ_JBSGDB010000354.1:8018-9509 GCF_053602155.1 Streptomyces sp. NPDC004561 | reverse complement strand
GCCGTGGCCGCGCTGTGCGCCCTCGTGTACGCGACGGGCCCGCGCCTGCCCGCGGTCCGGCGGTCGCGCCGGGCCGCCGCCTGGTGGCTGGCCGCCGTGGGCGCGGTGTGGCTGGTGCTCGTGGCCCTGACGGCCGACGGCGTATGGCTGGCCTTCCCGCTGTACTTCCTCCAGCTCCACCTGCTGCCGCGCCGCACGGCCCTCGCCACGGTCGCCGCCACCGCGCTCGCGGCGACCGTCGCCTTCGCCGCCCACGCGGGCTCCTTCAGCCCGGCGATGGCCATCGGCCCGGCTCTGGGAGCCGCCGTGGCCGTCGCCGTGGTCTGGGGTTACGAGGCGCTGTACCGGGAGAGCGAACAGCGCCGCCGGCTGATCGAGGAACTCACCGACACCCGCGCCGACCTGGCCGAGGCCCAGCACACCGCCGGGGTGCTGGCCGAGCGGGAACGGCTGGCCCGGGAGATCCACGACACCCTCGCCCAGGGGTTCTCCAGCATCCAGCTGCTGCTGCGCGCCGCCGAACGCGCCCTGCCCGCCCGGCCCGAGACCGCCGCCGGGTACGTCGGCCAGGCCCGCCAGGCAGCCGTCGACAACCTCGCCGAGGCCCGCCGCTTCGTCGCCGCGCTCACCCCGCCCTCGCTGGAGGGCAGCACCCTGCCCGACGCGCTGGAACGCCTGTGCGTCACGACGTCGGCCCGGCACCGGATCACCGCCCGCTGCCGCCTCGACGGCAGCCCCGTGCCGTTGCCCACCGCACAGGAGGTCGCGCTGCTGCGCACCGCCCAGTCGGCCCTCGCCAACACGGTCCGCCACGCCGAGGCCGGCAGCGCCGACGTCACCCTCGGCTACTTCCCCGACCACATCGCCCTGCGGGTCGCCGACGACGGCATCGGCTTCGACCCCGGCATGCTGCCCCCGCCCGACCCGGACGAGGGCGGGTTCGGGCTCGCCACCATGCGCTCCCGCATCCGGACCCTCGGGGGCACCCTCACCGTCGAGTCCGCCCCCGGCCACGGCACCGCGCTGACCGCCCGGATACCCTTCACCCCGCCCGCCGACCAGGACCACGAGGCCCACGCGTGACCGACACCGCCATCCGCCTGCTCCTCGCCGACGACCACCCGGTGGTGCGGGCCGGACTGCGGGCCGTACTCGAGACCGAGACCGGCCTGACCGTCGTGGCCGAGGCCGCCACCGCCGAGGAAGCCGTGACCCGCGCGGCGGCGGGCGGCATCGACGTCGTCCTGATGGACCTGCAGTTCGGGCGGGGCATGACGGGGGCCGAGGCCACCGCGGCGATTACCGCCGTGCCCGGCGCACCCCGGGTGCTGATCGTCACCACCTACGACACCGACGCCGACACCCTCCCCGCCATCGAGGCCGGAGCCACCGGATACATCCTCAAGGACGCCCCGCCCGAGGAACTGGCCGCGGCGGTGGGCACCCCCGCGGCGGGCAGTTCGGGAGAGCACACGGCTGATCTCCAGTCAC
>NZ_JBSGDB010000354.1:0-8008 GCF_053602155.1 Streptomyces sp. NPDC004561 | reverse complement strand
GTCGACTTGAACCAGTCGAAGAAGCCGGTGTGCTCCAGGACGTAGCTGTAGTTCGAGAAGGACAGCTTGCCCGCGATCCTCGCGCCGACCGTCGCCGACCGGCTCATGAACCGGCTGCGGGCACCCGCCACGGCCCTGACCCGGCGTGAGACCGAGGTGCTCGCACTGGTCGCCGAGGGCCTGTCCAACCAGGCCCTCGCGGCCCGGCTGCACCTCACCGAGGGGACCGTCAAGTCCCATCTGGCCCGCGCCTACGCCAAGCTGGGCGTCGACTCCCGCACCGCCGCCGTCGCGACCGCCACCGACCTCGGCCTCATCCGCCGCTGACGTCAGGCGGCCAGGGCGTCGCCGACGCTCGGGTAGCAGCGGATGAGGCCCGTGAGGCCGACGATCTCCAGGGTGCGCAGCACCGGCCTGCGCACACCGGCCAGGCGCAGCCAGCCGGCCGGCTCGTGGGCCTGATGGGCGGCGATGAGGACGTTGATGCCGCTGGAATCCATGAACGCCACACCGGTGAGGTCGGCGACCGTGCGGGGCGCGGATCCGGGGTCCGTGGGCATCAGGGCCCGGTGGAGGGTGCCGGAGGTGTGGTGGTCGACCTCACCGCTCACCGTGACGACGGTGACGCCGTCGACGGGGGTGAGACTGACCGACAGCCCGTCCGGCTCCGCCAGTTCGTTGATGCCCCATGGGTCTGTCACACGTACCTCGACAACGTTCGACCATCCTTGCCCTGAGCTTTCCTCCACCCGCCGGTTGCCCCGGATCCCCCGGACGATGCACACGGTGGAACGGCCGACCTGCGGCACCCCACCCGGTACCGTATGGCGGAAACAGTCTGCCGCGAAGCGGAAAATGTCAGCCCGGGGGGCGAATCTTGGGACGGTTGAGGAGTGTGCGGTGGAGACACCGCGGACACATCCACGGGATCACGCGGCAGGTGCTGCGCGGCACGGCTCAGGTGATGCTGGTGCCCGACGCGTGGGCGGGTGCGTTCTTCTGTCTGGCGCTGGCCACGGCCGACTGGCGGTACAGCGCCTACGCACTGGCCGGCGCCGCCCTGGGCACCGGTACCGCCCGGCTGCTGGACGTGTCCGGCGAACGGGTGGAGCCGGGGCTGGAGGGCCTCAACTCCTGCCTGCTCGCCCTGTCCTTCGCGGCGTTCCTCGACCCGGACCGGCTGTCCACGATGCTGCTGGCCGCCGCGGGCTGCCCGGTCGTCACGGTGGTCACGGCGGCGCTCGTCCACTTGCTGCGGGTGTGGAACCTGCCGCCGCTGACCTTGCCGTACTGCGTCCTGGCGGGCGCCGTGACCGGCGCCGCGCCCGCCTTCCACCGGATCCGGCCGCCGGGAGACGGCGTCGTCCCTTCCGGCACGGCGGCTCTCCACCCGTACGACGTGGGCCGCGCGTTCTTCCGCGGCGTGTCCCAGATCTTCTTCCTGGACCAGTGGTACGTGGGGGCGCTGCTGCTCGCCGGCCTCTTCCTGGCCGACCGGGTGGCCGGGCTGGTGGCCTGCGCCGGCAGTGCGACCGGCATCCTGACCGCCTGGGCGCTCGGCGCCCCGGCAGCACGCATCACCGACGGCACCATGGGCTACAACGCGGTCCTCGTCGCGCTCGCGCTGTGCGGGGCGTTCCTCCCGGCCGGCCCGGCGACGCTCCTGTACGGGCTGCTCGGCGCGGCGACCGCCACCGCGGTGACCCCGGCCCTGGCCCGGCTGCTCACCCTGTCCGGCGGCCACGTCCTCACCTGGCCGTTCGTCCTGACGACACTCGGCTTCCTCGCCGCCGCCCGCTCCTTCCCCCGCCTGACCGCCCGCACCGTCACCCCGGACGGCGCACTCCGGGGGCAGACCACCGCGTGGACGCGCTCGGCGTAGACAACGGGCCGGCCGGCCCGGCTCACAAGGGTGTGGCCGCGCGCAGCAGGAGCAGCAGGGTGACCGCCGAGTTGGCCGAGAACATCGCGGAGAGGGCGGCTCCGGTGGCCGCGGTCCACGCGGCCAGGCCGGCCTGCGTGAAGAGGGGCGGCCAGGCGCGCACGGCGGGGGCGGGTCCCAGCAGCGCGGCGACGCGGCGGGGGAGCGGTCCGGGCGCGGCGAACGCCGGCGCGGGCGTCGTACGGGAGACGAGCGCCGCCTTGCCGATCGCGCGGGCGACCGCCCGGCGGCTGCCCACGGCCCGCGCGGCCTCCTCGTCCGCCCACCGCTCCGCCGTGTAGGAGACGGCCGTGCGCAGGGGCAGGAGGAACGGGTTGGCGCAGGCGGCCAGTCGCACCAGCAGCAGATGGCGGTGGTGCCGGGCGGCCAGGTGGGCGCGCTCGTGCGCGAACAGGGCGCGGCGCTCGCGCGACTCCAGGCACGCGAGCAGTGCCGTGGACACCACGATCCGGTCGCGCCGGCCGCCCGGCAGCGCATAGGCGTAGGGCTCGGGGTCGGGCAGCACCGCGACCTCCGTACGCCGCAGCCCCGTCAGGGCCCTGCGGGCCCTTCGCCCCACCCGGTGGTGGCGCAGCAGGGCACGGCCGCACGCGGCGACGACCGTGAGCAGCGCGGGAATCGCGGCCCTTCCGGCGACCTCGTGCCGGGGCACGCTCTCCCGCACCTCGGTGTCGGACCAGCCGTCGGGCAGGGGATTGCCGGGCAGCTGGGCCGTGCCGACCACCATCAGCAGGGCCAGGCAGACCGTGCTGCACAGCGCCATGACGGTGGAGACGGAGGTCAGCAGCACGGTGGCGGTGCGGGGGTGCAGGCGCTGTTCGGCGAGCCGTGCGATCGGCCAGGCCGTCAGCGGCAGGACCAGCGGGAGCAGGACGAAGATTCCCATGCGTGCTCAGCCCTCGTCGGCGCTCTGGTCCAGCAGTTCGCGCAGCAGCTGCTCGTCGCCCTCCGGCAGCGCGGTGATGAAGCTGGCCAGCACCGCCCGGCGGTCCTGTTCGCCGTCCAGGACCCTGCGCATCTTCAGCGCGGCCAGGCCCGCCTCGTCCGCGGCCGGCAGCCACACGAACGACCGGCCCTCACGCCTGCGGGTGACGGCGTTCTTCGCCAGCAGCCGGCACAGCACCGTCATCACGGTCGTGTAGGCGAGGCCGGCGGCCAGACGGTCCTGGACCCAGCCCGCGGTCACCGGGCCGCCGGCCTCGTGCAGGGTCGCCAGCACCCTCGTCTCCAGCGCCCCCTGCGCCCGGCGCCGACGGCCCGGATCGGGCTCCGTCACCCGCTGTCTCCCTTCTGCCCCGGCCTCGCCTCAACCTCTCGTGCCGAAGCGGCGTCACATCGTACAGAGGGGACGAGCGGTGGCCTTGCCGCTCCTCCCTGGGGTGTCGGCCCGTGCTGACACCCCCTTACTTCTACAGTGTTGTAGATTCAGGCCCGGGTCCGGGACCCGGATCCGTACCGACCGTGCGCGTGGAAGGACGAACCATGGGTGTTTCCCTGTCCAAGGGTGGCAACGTGTCGCTGAGCAAGGAGGCACCGGGACTGAGCGCGGTGCTCGTCGGGCTGGGCTGGGACGTGCGCACCACCACCGGCGCCGACTTCGACCTCGACGCCTCCGCGCTGCTGCTGAACGGCTCGGGCAAGGTCGCCTCCGACCGGCACTTCGTCTTCTACAACAACCTCACCAGCCCGGACGGTTCGGTCGAGCACACCGGCGACAACCTCACCGGTGAGGGCGAGGGCGACGACGAGACCATCAAGGTGAACCTCGCGGCCGTGCCCGCCGAGATCGACCGGATCGTCTTCCCCGTGTCGATCCACGACGCCGAGTCGCGCGGCCAGAGCTTCGGCCAGGTGCGCAACGCCTCCATCCGCGTGGTCAACCAGAGCGGCGGCGCCGAACTCGCCCGCTACGACCTGTCCGAGGACGCCTCGACCGAGACGGCCATGGTCTTCGGCGAGCTGTACCGCAACGGCGCCGAGTGGAAGTTCCGCGCGGTCGGACAGGGTTACGCCTCCGGTCTCGCGGGCATCGCCGGCGACTTCGGCGTCAACGTCTGACGGTTCCGGGACAACCAGCAGGGAAAGGGAGGCGACCGGTGTCGGTCAACCTGGACAAAGGCCAGCGGATCAGCCTGAAGAAGCCCGACGGCAGCGCGCTCGGTGCCGTCCGCATGGGCCTGGGCTGGCGTGCCGCACCGCGCAAGGGGTTCCTGGCCAGGCTGGCCGGCACCCGGGAGATCGACCTGGACGCCTCCGCCCTGCTGTTCGCGGGCGGGCAGCCGGCCGACGTCGTCTTCTTCCGGCACCTGGTCAGCGACGACGGATCCGTCCGTCACCTGGGCGACAACCTGACCGGCGGCACGGGCGCCGGGGACGACGACGAGGTCATCCTGGTCGACCTCGCCCGCGTCCCCGGCCACGTCGACCAGATCGTCTTCACGGTCAACTCGTTCACCGGGCAGACCTTCGGCGAGGTGGAGAACGCCTTCTGCCGGCTGGTCGACGAGCGGACCGGACAGGAACTCGCCCGCTACACCCTCAGCGGCGGCGGCGCGTACACCGCGCAGATCATGGCGAAGCTCCACCGCGGCGACGGCGGCTGGCAGTTGCAGGCCATCGGCGAACCGGCCGCCGGGCGGACCTTCCAGGACCTGCTGCCCGCCATCGCCGCGCACCTGTGAATTGCCCGGAACATTACGCGGACGGGGAACCGAAACCCCCGGAAGATCGTTGATCACTATGGAGGCGACAAGCGGCAGCGGCTGTGGAGGACACGGATGAGTACGACCCTGGCCAAGGGCGGCAACGTCTCGCTGAGCAGGCAGGCCCCCGGCCTGACCGCCGTGACGGTCGGGCTGGGCTGGCAGGCGAACACCGGGTACGAACCGGACGCCAGCGCGCTGCTGTGCGACCGGTCCGGAAAGGTGCCGTCCGACGAGCACTTCGTCTTCTTCAACAACTCCAGCAGCCCAGACGGTTCGGTCCGCCACTCCGGTCAGGGCCGCCCGGCCGACGGGGACGACCAGCGGATCGAGGTCGACCTCACCCGGGTCCCGGACACGGTGGAGAAGATCGTCTTTCCGGTGTCCCTGTACGAGGGCGCTAGCCGCGGCCAGACCTTCGGGCAGGTGCACCGGGCGCACATCCGCGTCCTCGACCGGGACAGCGGCGCCGAACTGGCCCGCTACGAACTCGCGGGCGGCAGCCTGTCGAACGAGACCGCCCTGGTCCTCGGCGAGCTGTACCGGCACGGCGCCGAGTGGAAGTTCCGCGCGGTCGGCCAGGGCTACGCCTCCGGCCTCGCGGGCATCGCCGCCGACTACGGCGTGGACGTGCTGCGCGACACGTCGCCCGGCCCGGCCCCGGTCACCAAGGCGAGCACCCTCGCCCCGAAGGTCCCGCCGGCTCCGCCCGTACCGCCGGCCCCGTCGGCCGCCACCCCGCCCGCCCCCGTGTTCCCCGCATCCCAGCACCTCACAGGGAGTTCCACCGTGACCTGCTTCTTCGACCCCAACCACGGCCCGGGCACGACGACCGTGACCTGGTCCCCGCAGTGGGGAGTGCCCCGCCCCGTCCAGACGTGCGGCGGCTGCGCCCAGCGGGTGCAGACCACGGCGCCGCCGTTCTACACCCCGCCCCAGCAGGGCTACCCGCAGCCCGTGCAGCAGGGTTACCCGCAGCAGGGCTACCCGCAGCAGGGCTACCCCCAGCAGGGTTATCCCCAGCAGGGATACGGCCAGCCGTACCCCGACCACCACGACCACCACGAGCAGGGCGGCGGCCGCCGGTTCGGCACCGGCGCGCTCATCGGCGCCGGCGCGGCGGGCCTCATCGGCGGCGCGCTGCTGAACGAGGCGTTCGACGACGACGAGCCGGAGGTCGTCAACAACTACTACGAGGACTGACCCCGCCCCGGCTCGCACCCGTACAGTCGCTTCCGTCCGGCGAGGCCGGCCGTGCGACGTGTGCCCGGCGGCCGCGCACGGCCGCCGGGCACAGGCCGCCTACACTGGGTGGGCACATGTGCGTCGGCGGTGACGAGGGTGGGGACGGGAGAGGGCAGTGACACAGAAGGCCGGGGGCTTCGACGACCCGCCCGCCGAGGTGCTGGCGGAGGCGGCCGCCGCGTTCGGCCTGCTCGCGTCCTCCGCCCGGCTGCACCTCATGTGGGCTCTGTCACAGGGCGAGAGCGATGTCACGCACCTCGCCGACCGGGTGGGCGGCGCGCTGCCCGCCGTCAGCCAGCACCTGGCCAAGCTGAAGCTGGCGGGCCTCGTCCGCTCCCGCCGCGAGGGCCGACGGCAGGTCTACTACATCGACGACCCGGACGTCGTCACCCTCGTCCGGGTGATGGTGGGTCAGCTGACCGCGCGTTCGCAGCACGCCACCGCCCCGCTACCCCGTATGCGCGGGATCGGTGGCTGAGAGCACCGCACCCCCGGGCCCGGAGGCGCGGACACCCGGCCCCGGCGGTCCGCCGGCGCCCGGCGCACACCGGACGAACGGCGCCCGCCACCGACCGGAGCGCCGCGCGCCCACCGTGCTCGAGGTCCTGCGCGAACTGAACACGGGCCCGCGCGGCCTGACGGAGGCGGAGGCCGAGGAGCGCCTGGCCCGCTTCGGCGCGAACGTGCTGCCGGCCCGCGGGGAGGCCTCCTGGCCGCGGCTGTTCCTCCGCAGCATGCGGGACCCCTTCACCGCCGTCCTCATGTGCCTCGGCCTGGTCTCGGCGGTCGTGTCCGCCTGGGGGACCGCCTCGGTGATCCTCCTCCTGGTCGCGGTGAGCTGTGTGCTGCGGGCGACCGGTGAGCACCGCGCCGACCGGTCCACGGCCGCCCTGCGCGAACTCGTCGCCACCACCGCCACCGTCCTGCGCCGCGCCGGCGAGGACACGGCGCCCACCAGCCGTGAGCTGCCGGTGGCCGAACTCGTCCCGGGAGACGTGGTCCGGCTCGGGCCGGGCGACCTGGTGCCGGCGGACGAACTGGTGGGCCGGATCGACCAGGACGAGACCCCGGAGGAGGGCGCCGCGGTCACCGGTGCGACCTGTCTGTACGCGGTGTACGACCCGGTGTCCCGGCGCTGCACCATCGCCCGGGCCGGGCATCCGCCGCCCGCGCTGGTGCGTCCCGACGGCAGCGTGGAGTACCCGGACGTGCCGGCCGGACCGCCGCTGGGCCTGGGCGGGCTGCCGTTCGAGACGGCCGACCTGGAGCTGGCCGAGGGCAGCCGGCTGGTGCTGTACACGGACGGGCTGGTGGAGGACCGGGACCGGGACATCGACGTCGGTCTCGATCTGCTGCGGGACGCGCTGCGCCGTACCCCGGGCGCCTCGCCGGAGGACACCTGCCGCACCGTGCTGGACCGGCTTCCGGCCCGGCCGAGCGACGACGTGGCGCTGATCGTCGCCCGTACCCGGGTGCTGGGTCCGGACCGGGTCGCCGAGTGGCAGGTGCCGTCCGACCCGGCGGCCGTGTCGGAGGTGCGGTCGTCGGTGACCCGGCAGCTCGCCGAGTGGGATCTGGAGGAGCTGGGGTTCACGACGGAGCTGATCCTGAGCGAGCTGGTCACCAACGCCATCCGCTACGGGCGTGCTCCGATCGGCGTACGGCTGCTGCGCGACCGCACGCTGATCTGCGAGGTGTCCGACCGCAGCACGACCTCGCCGCATCTGCGGTACGCGGCGAGCACCGACGAGGGCGGCCGGGGCCTGTTCCTGGTCGCGCAGGTCGCCGAGCGCTGGGGCACCCGCTACACCCCGCACGGCAAGATCATCTGGGCGGAGCAGCCGCTGCCCTGAGCCCGTGCGTAATCGGGTTGAGGGCATGCCGGACACCGGGTGATGATCTCCGGCATGTTCTCGCGCAGGAATCGCCGTCCGCAGTCCCCCGAGCTCCGCACGGCATGGGAGTCCCTGGATACCGGGGATGTGCCCGGTGCGCTCAGGCAGTTGCGGGCCGCCGGTGAGGAACAGCCGCTCGGCGAGGTGGCCCTGGTGGTGGAGCGGGCACGGCACCCGGCTCGTCGTCGTGGACGAGGGCGACCTGCGCGCGGTCCCCTCCACTG
>NZ_JBSGDB010000353.1:0-9517 GCF_053602155.1 Streptomyces sp. NPDC004561 | reverse complement strand
GCCGGGGCCGCCCCACACCCGTCGGACCACCCTCACGACGCCGCACACCGGAAGCGATGATCATGCCCCTGACCAGCACGCGCATCAGCCCCGACTGGCCCTGTCAGGTCAAGACGCCGGGCTCGTACGACTGGGAGCGCTCGGCGGCCAAGTGGCTGCGCGAGCTGATCCCCGCGCGCTACGCCAGCTATCCGGCCCTGATCCGGCACCCCGTCCTGCTCGCCCGGCACGCCCAGATCCAGGTGCAGCAGGAGATCCGGGTGGCCCGGACGGCGCTGCAGACCGCGCGGGCCGAACTGCCCATGCTCGGGCTGCCCGAGTCCGTCATCGAACACACGATCAAGCTCTACGCGGCCGAGGTGATGCAACTCCAGCACATCGCGCGCAGCGTCCGGGCGGTCACCGAGGCACTGGCCACCCGCGGCGCCGGCCGCTGACCGGCCGCCGCTCCGGGCGTACGGCACGCGGTCGCCCCTCGCCGCGCCCGAGCCACTCCCCGTTCGTGTGCGGCGGGCGGGAAGCACTTGTCGATCCGGTCCCGGCAGACGAGTGATCGAAGGGGCCCTGATGTGCGATGCTCATCGCGTGACGAGCGAGTCCGTGTCCCCGATGGACCCCGGCACCGACGCCGAGATGGCGGCGTTGGCCAAGGTCGTGGCCCGTCAGCGCGCCGAGCTGGAGGAGCTGCGCGACCTCGCCGCGACAGCGGCGGTGCTGGAGCGGGCCAAGGGCGTCCTGATGGCGGTCACAGGCTGCACCCCGGACGCGGCGCACGAGGAACTGCACCAGCGTGCCAAGAACGGCAACCGCACCCTTCTCGAACAGTGCTGGCTGACGCTCGGCGCCCTGCTGCCGGCACCGGCGGAGCCCGTGCCGGCACCCGTGGGGCCGCCCGTCGCCGTCGGCTCCTGGGAGGCCGCACCCGTCGGCAGCGTCGACATGGCGGAGGTGCTGGGCTGCATCGGCCGGGACCTGGTCCGGGTCGGCTCACCGCAGGAACTGGCCGGGTGTCTGCTGGAGCATCTGGCGCCCCAGGTGCGCGCCGACGCCGTGATGCTCTACGAGCGGCAGCCCGAGGGCGGACTCACGCTGATCGGCCACTCCGGCATAGACGCGACGCTCGCCGCGCAGTGGCGGCACGTACCCCCGCTCAGCGGTCTGTCCGCCATCGACGCCCTGTCGGCGGGCGAGCCCCGCTGGCTGGAGGACCTGCCCACCGACAGCACGCGGTACCTGCTGATCGGGAACCCGCCCGAGCGCTGGCCGACCCGGGCGTGGCTGCCCGTGCCCGGCGGGGAGACGGCGGGTGTCGCCCTCGGCGTGCTGCGCCGGCACGACGGGCCGTTCGAGCCGCGCGAGCGTGAGCTGCTGCGGGCCGTGGCCAGGCTGTGCGCCGGCCGGCTGCGGGCCTTCGACGCCCCGCAGGAACACCCCGCCGAGGGCAGCGTCGTCCAGACCGTGCAGGCGGTGTTCGACGCGCTGCCGGGCGCCGCGATCCTGCTCACCCCCCTGCGTACGGCCGCCGGCAAGGTGGAGGACTACCGGATCGACGCCGCCACCGCGGACGCGATCGACGTCTTCGGCCGCACCGGCCGGGAGATGGTCGGCCGGCACATCCTGGAGAGCTACCCGTCCGTCGCGGGCGAGCCGCTGTGGCTGGGCTATCTGGCGGCGCTGGAGACCGGGGTGCCGTTCGAGGGCGAGCCCTTCGTCTACCAGGACGTGTCGGACGGGGTCGCGGTGAGCGCCACGTACTCGGTGCGAGCGGCGCCGCTGGGCGAGGGCCTGCTGGTGACCTGGTTGCGGCACCACCCGTTGGAGCGGCAGGAGCAGCGCCTGGCCGACGTGCAGCGGCTGGGCAAGCTCGGCTGGGCGACCTGGAACCTGATCACCGAGGACATCTCCTGGTCCGCCCAGGCCTACGCCCTGCTCGGGCGGAGCACCGCGCAGGGGCCGTTCGGGCTCGAGAAGCTGCCGGACCTGGTCCTGCCGGAGGACGCGGGGCCGCTGGCCCACGCGATCACCGAACTCGTCCGCCGCGCCCGCCCGTTCGACGTGCCGTTCCGCATCGCCTCGCCCGAGGGCGTCCGGCATCTGCGGATGGTCGCGGAGGCCGTCACCCAGCCGGACGGCGTCCCGGTCGAGGTGCACGGATTCGTACAGGACCTCACCGCGCAGCGCAGCGCGGAGCTCGCCCTCGTGGAGAGCGAGCGGGCGATGCTGCTCCAGCGCGGGATCCTGCAGGCCGAGCGGGCGCTGGCGGCCCGGCTCCAGCACGCCCTGCTGCCGCTGCCGGGCAAACCCCGGCAGCTGGCCGGGCTGCGCATCGAGGTCGCCTATCTGCCCGCGCAGGCCGGCATCCATGTCGGCGGGGACTGGTTCAGCGCCATCGAGCTGCCCGACTACGAAGCCCTCTTCGTGGTCGGCGACGTGGCGGGACACGGCATCGACGCGGTCGCCACCATGGCCCAGCTCCGGTTCACCGCGAAGGGCATGGTCAGCACCGGCTCCTCGCTGACCGGGGCGCTGGCCCGGCTCAACCAGTTGCTGCTGCACTCCCGGGACGGCCAGATCACCGCCACCATGGTCCTCGCCCGCTACGACGCCGCCCGGCGTGTCCTCGCCTGGGCGCAGGCCGGACACCCGCCGCCGCTGCTCGTGCGCGACGGTGAGGTGCGCTACCTCGACCGGCCCGGCGGCATGCTGCTCGGCGCGAGCGCGGCGCCCGCCTACGAGTCGGCGGAGCTGCGCCTCGAGCCCGGGGACCGGTTGCTGCTGTTCACCGACGGCCTGGTCGAACGCCTCGGCGAGGGCCTCGACGCGGGTCTCGCCCGCCTGGCCGAGGCGGTACGCGGCCAGGGCTCCGGCGAGTCCGGCTCCCTCGACGCCCTGCTCGCCGTCATGCTCGGGGCCGAGCGGCGCGACGACGTCTGCGTACTGGACATCCGGATGCCGGGCGAGGACCAGGCGCAGACGCTGGACGCGGCCGACCCCACGGGCCGGGACGAGAGGGACGGCCCGGGGCGCACGGGCGGGTAGCGGCCGGGTACGCGGGCGGACCGGCATGGTCGCCGGCCTGTAGGTCGGCAGGGCGCCGGTGGTCAGTCGTCGTTCCGATGTCGCCAGTACCAGCAGGCGCCGACGACCAGGGCCAGCAGGAAGACGGCGGGTACGAGCAGGCCCGGGACGCGGGAGCCGGTCATCGGCATGGCCTTCGGTCGTGGTGCGGCTGAGCACGCGACGGGGGTCGCGGGGCTGACCATGATGAAGGCCCCGTTCCGTCCTGACCAGGGATTTGCCGGAGAAGTTGCCCGACGTTCGAATCAGGTCAGTCCACGGGGTGACCCGCGGCAATGGTGGCCGCGTCGGACAGCCGCAGCAGGGAGCCGCCCCGTCCCGAGCCCCACCGCACCGGGTCGAGCACGAAGCCGACATGGTCGCCGCCGTCGGTCCGGTGGAGGATCGTGCCGACGAACCAGGCCGCCGCGTCGCTCAGCACGACCGCGCCGCCGTGCTCCTCCCGCCACTCCAGCCCCGCGAACTTGTCGATCTCGTCGCCCGTCCGGCCACCGAACAGTTCCGCCAGATCGCGCTGGTCCCGGGTGAGCAGGTGCACGGTGAGGAGCTGCGCGGCCCGGGCGACGCGATACGTGTGGTTGGCCTTGGACAGCCACACCGCGAACCGGGGCGGCCGGATGGAGCACTGCGAGGCGAAGCCGACCAGGCAGCCCGCGCGCTCGCCGTCGGCCATGGCCGTGACCACGCACATGTCGGGATCGAGCCGGTCGAAGAAGCCGCTCCCG
The DNA here is from genome assembly GCF_053602155.1 of Streptomyces sp. NPDC004561. Taxonomy (NCBI): domain Bacteria; kingdom Bacillati; phylum Actinomycetota; class Actinomycetes; order Kitasatosporales; family Streptomycetaceae; genus Streptomyces; species Streptomyces sp. NPDC004561. Next base: position 5,714 of record NZ_JBSGDB010000353.1, on the reverse strand, counting down.
TCCCCGGCGCCGTTCACTCCCGCCGCGTCCGCGGGGACTTCCGTATCCGCCATGCCGCTCCGCTCCCCTCCGCCGCCGCTGGGGTCCCCCGCCTCAGCTCACCACATCGGACGCGGGCGCGCCCGCCGCCTCCCGTGCCCCCGGTGTTCCCCGCGCACCGCTCACGAACCCTGGCCGAGGCTGGTCCGGGACTCCAGCGCGCGGCGCGTGTCATTGCCGTAGACGCCGGTCTCGTCACCGCTGATGCCGTACCAGAGCTGGAAGCGCGCCACGGCCGCGGTGAGGGTGGCGTCGTAGACGCCACCGGCCGAGCCGTCGTGGTAGACGTCAGGGATGCGCAGCAGGCGTTGCTGCAGTTCGGTGACCTCGGGGCCGGTGTCGCCCTGGCGGAGGGTGCCGGGGCCGTCCGGGTCGGTGCCGGTGGCCGTCGGCGACGCGGTCGCGGGCGGCGCCACCGGCGCGCCGGCGGGCGGTGCGGCCGAGGTGCCCGCGGGCCGGGAGGGCCGGTCGGTGGCGGCTGCCTCCTGGTGTCCGGGGAGCAGCAGGGCGGCGCCGAAGCCGATCAGCGCGGCCGCCGCCACGGCCACGGCCACGGCGGCCCCGCGGAGTCCGGGACCGAATCCGAGAACGGCCGTCGTGGCGGCGCCCCGGGTCCGGGCGGGCGGTACCGGCGGCAGCTCCTGCGTGTCCTCGTCGGCGGCAGCCGCGGCTCGCGCCGGAACGGAGCGCCCTTCGAACGCCTCGGCCCCGGGCGCCGCTCCCGCCGGGGTGGGGCGCGCTCCGGATGCCGAGCCGGCGGGCTCGTACGTCACCGGCTCGGGTCGCATCTCCCGCATCAGCTCGGCGAGGGCGTCGAAGCGGCGGGGCCGCAGGACCCGCACGGGTTCCAGGACCGGTCCTGGGTGCGGGCGTTCAGGGTCGGGCGGTGTCGGCACGTGGCCCTCCTTCCGTCCCGCGCGGACGGGACTTCCGCGATCCCCGTGCTGAGATACGGCCTGCGGCGAGGCTCCGTTCAGGCCGGCCGGGTGCGGCTGTCGCCCGCGTCACCGTCAGGCGGGGCTGAGCGCTCCGTGCACGAACCGGCTGAGGGACGCCGTGAACGCGCCGACGAAGGCGTCCCTGGCCTCCTCCGGCAGGGCGTCCAGCGAGAGATAGGGGTTCAGGTCCTCCAGTTCGACCAGCAGCAGGCCGCCGTCGGGGGCGCGGCAGGCGTCGACGCGCTGGATGCCGTGGCCGAGGTCGTTCCAGTCGACGAAGCGCCGGGCGAACTCCAGGTCGGCGGCGGTCGCCGCGTACGGCTTCAGCTCCCAGCGGCGCCGCGGGTCGGGCGCGTACAGGGCGTACTGGAAGTCGTCGTCGACGAAGTAGAAGGACACCTCGTACGCGAAGTCGATGCGTGGCTGGATCAGGACGTCGCCGGCGGCGGCCGCGGCGACCTTGCCGGCCGGGACGATCCGCAGGCCGAGGGAGTCCGCGCCGAGGCGCGGTTTGACCACGTAGCGGGTGGCGTGCGGCAGCCGGTGCAGGTCCTCGGCCCGGCCGACGGTCGGGATCACGGGGAACCCGGCGGCGCTCAGATCGAGCAGGTACTGCTTGCCGGCCATGTCGGCCTTGCCGGTGAGCGGGTTGTACACCCGTGTCCCGCTCTCCAGCGCCCGCGCGCGGAAGGCCGCGTACTCCTTCTGGTAGCCGAGCACGGGCCCGCTGTTGCGGACGACCACGGCGTCGTAGCCGTCCATCAGGGCCGCCGCGTCCAGCGGGTGGCACAGGGCGAGGTCGAAGTGGGCGCGCAGCCGGGAGGTGAGGAGGATGTCCTCGTCGCAGTAGCGGCGCCCGCGGGCCTGGTACGCCAGGTCGGTGACGTAGAGGACGCGGGGGCGGGCGGCGGACATGGGGGTCTCCTCGGGCGCTGCGGCCCTGTCGGCCGTGGGTGCAGAAAGGTTACGTCGGGATTCGGCCACTCCCGTCCCCGCTCCGGGTGTTCGCATGATTCGAGCCCGGACGATCATCCGCCCGCTGTGCGGGCTCGACCGCCGCAGAGCACTCAGTTCCCTCGCCGGGCACCCTTCGCTGCACTGAGTGTCACAATTTCCAGCCGGATGCTACGTTCCCGTCCATGAGCTCCAGCAGCGCGGCGCAGGCCGCGAAGCCGCCGATGCGGGACGCCCTGGTCGAGGCGGCCTTCCGGCTCTTCCTGGAACGCGGCTACGAGCAGACCACCGTGGACGACATCGTGGCCCTGGCCGGAGTCGGCCGGCGTTCGTTCTTCCGCTACTTCCCCTCCAAGGAGGACGTGGTCTTCCCCGACCACGAGCGCTGCCTCGCCGACATGACCGCCTTCCTCGCCGCGAGCGAGGAGGACCAGGAGCCGGTGCGGCGGGTGTGCGACGCGGCCCGGTTGGTGCTGCGCATGTACGCGGAGAACCCCACCTTCTCCGTGCAGCGCTACCGCCTCACCAAGAAGGTGCCGGGTTTGCGCGCGTACGAGCTGTCGGTGGTCTGGCGCTACGAGCGGGCGCTGGCCGAATATCTGCGCGGCCGGTTCGCCGGCCGGCCCGACGGGACGCTGCGGGCCGACGTGATCGCGGCCGGGGTCGTCGCGGCGCACAACAACGCCCTGCGCTCGTGGCTGCGCTCGGACGGCAAGGGCGACGCGGGCGCGGCGGTGGACCACGCGCTCGGGTACGTCCAGCGGGCGTTCGGGTACACCGCGGACACCCCGGCCACGCCGGCCCGCACCGCCCCGGCCGCCTTCCCCGTCGGCCCGGCGCCCGTGTGGGCCGGCCCGGCCGCGGGCGAGGGGGGAAGCGGGCATCTCGACGACGTGGTGGTCCTGGTCTCCCGGCGGGACGCCCCGCTGTGGCGGGTGGTGCAGGAGCTGGAGGCGGTGCTGGGCCGCGACTGATGGGCGGCACCCCGGAGACGCGCAGGCGACCCTGGGGGAAATTAGGGGTACGCAGTGCCTTTACGAGTGACACTGAGTGCCATACTCTGTCGGCGTGCGCGGTGGCACGGCGACCGCGCGCTGCGTGCACGGGTCGCGCCGGGCACGCGGGATACCGGCCGAGCGCAGGGAGTTGACCAGCGTGTACCACCACTCAGCAAGCGCCTCGCATCCGGCGGCCGGCTCCGCGGCGGGTGTCCTCGACCCCGTCTCCGCGGACTCCAAGGACGCCATCCTCTTCCAGCGGTGCGCCTGGTGCGGCACCGCGATGTACCACCGGCTGCTGTGTCCGGTGTGCCAGGGGAGCGAGCTGCGCACCGAGCACAGCGAGGGCGTCGGCACGGTCCGCCACTCCACCGTGGTGCACCGCAACACCCCGGCGGCCCGCAACGTGTCGCTGATAGAGATGGCCGAGGGCTTCGTCGTGCGCGGCCGGGTCATGGGCCCGCCGGTCGGCATCCACAGCGGCGACCGGGTCCGGCTGTCCACCGCCAAGGACCCGGTGCGCGGCGAGCCGGTGTTCCAGCTGCTGGACGAGTACCGCGCCTGGACCTGACAGCCGTACCCCGCTGAGCGCCGCCGCGCTTCCCCACCTCGGAGAACCGCGCACGTGTCGGCCACTGTTGCGGGATTCGGACAGGTGATCCACCACTTCTCCTTCACAGGCAACCCACAGACTCGGAGTTCCGTCCTCCGGGGCCGAGGGGCTCCCGGGACGGCCGGGACGCCCGAGGCAGGGTTCGAGGAGGAACAGTGGTCCGTGCCCGGCGCATATGGGTCACCGCCGCCGCGTTACTCGCGGTGGCGGGAGCATCCCCGGGGGCCGCAGTCGCACAGTCCCAACCACCCTTACCCGGGCGGGAGTCGGCGGTCCCGGACGACGGGACGCTGCCGCCCGGCTGGCGGATCGCCGGCGGACGTTCGGCTCCACGGCTGGAGTGGCGGTCGGACCGGCCGGTGCCGATGGGCGACGCGCGGGTCGAGTTCCGGGCGGGCGGACGGCTGTTGGGGGTGCCGAGCCCGGACGGCGACCGGCGCGGCTTCCGGTTGCCGCTCGACGCGCGGCGGGTGACCGGGCTCCAGGGACTGCAAGTCTGGTCCGGCGGACACCGGTTGGACGTCGGGACGACCGGCGCGGCGGCCCCGGCGGTCAAGCCGCCGCCCCCGCTGCCGGCGAACGAGGTGGACCCCGGCAAGCCCGGCAACTACCGCACCAGGACGGGCGAGTACAGCCTGAAGCCGGTCCGGCTGCCGGGCCTCGCGGCGCCGGCGGAGATGCGCGGGGTGGTCGTCGCTCCCGTCGGCGCCACCGGCAGGCGACCGCTCGCGCTGTTCCTGCACGGCCGCCACTACACCTGCTACAAGGGCCATGACGTCACCGGCGACTGGCCCTGCAAGGCCGGCGGCAAGCCGGTGCCGAGCCACCGCGGCTACCTCCGCGACCAGCAACTCCTGGCCTCCCAGGGCTATGTGACCGTGTCGATCGCCGCCAACGGCGTCAACGGTCAGGACAACGCGGCCGAGGACGGCGGCGCCCAGGCCCGTTCCTCGCTGGTGCGGCTCCATCTGGCCCGATGGGCGGACTGGGCCGAACACCCCGCGACCGCACCGGCGGTCGTACGCGACGCGCCCCGCGCCGACCTGTCCCGCGTCCTGCTCGTCGGGCACTCCCGGGGCGGCGAGGGCGTCAACCGGGCCGCGCTGGACAGCCTCTCTCCCCCGCCCGCCGACCAGGACGGCTACCACGGCGCGGTGCGCTGGACCGTCCGCGGCATGGTGCTCATCGGTCCCACCGTCTTCGGCCAGAACCCGGTGCCCGACGTGCCGTCGGTGACGATCCTGCCGGGCTGCGACGGCGACGTGTCCGACCTCCAGGGCGAGGTGTACGTCGACGGCACGCGCGCGGTGAGCAACGGAACCTCGCTGCACAGCGCCGTGTACGTCATCGGCGCCGACCACAACTTCTTCAACTCCGAGTGGACGCCCGGCCAGGCCGCGGCGCCCGCCGAGGACGACTTCTCCGACGACCCGCGGCACCCGGACCCGGTGTGCTCGAAGCACGCCGCCACCCGGCTCACCGCCGACCAGCAGCACCGGGCCGGTTCGACGTACGTCGCGGCGGCCGCGCGGCTGTTCCTCACCGGGGACGACCGGGTGCGGCCGCTGCTGGACGGCTCCGGGAAGCGGGCGCCGTCGGCGGATCCGGCGCGGGTCCTCAGCCACGCGGTGGGGGCGGGCCGGAGTGCCGGGTTCCTGCCGGACGGCGGGGTGTCGGTGACCGGCGGCGCCCTGTGCGACGTGGTGGATCCGAGTCCGGCCAAGGCCTGTCTGGGCCGGGGCGCGACCGGGCTCTCGCCGCACTTCGCGCAGTGGGAGACCGACCGGGAGACCGGCCGGCACGCGATCGCGCTGGACTGGACCCGCGCCGGCACCCCCGCGCGGGTGAGCGTGGGGCGGCCGATGTCGCTGTCCGGCGCCCGGGCGCTGGCGCTGCGCCTGTTCGTGCCGCCGAACTCCAGTGGCACACAGCTGGACGTGTCCCTCACCGACGCCTCCGGCCGGAAGGCGGCACTCGGCCGGGTGCGTGCCGACGGGCTGCCCGGCAGTGAGCGGACCGCCTCCTACTGGGCGCGCGAGATCCGGGTGCCGCTGACGGCCGCCGGCCGCGGCGGGTTCGACCTCGCCGAGCTTCTTCACGATGCCCCGGTCGACCTCCTCGGCCCGGTCCCAGGCGACCACGTGCGGGGCGATCTCACGCTCCACGAAGTCC
>NZ_JBSGDB010000352.1:0-9569 GCF_053602155.1 Streptomyces sp. NPDC004561 | reverse complement strand
GGTCGGCTCAACCATCCAGGCCTGCCCGCCATCTGGGACGCCGTCATGACCCGGCCGCTTCTGCTGGGGCAGTCGCCCGTGACACCGGTGGAGGTCTTCAGCAGGATCGGGATGATGGCGCCGAGGACGACGAGGTCGTAGCCCTCCAGCATGACGGTGATCCAGCACAGGACCACCGTCCAGACGTTGCGTCCGGCGGCGCCGGTTTCTGCGGCGGTGCCGGACGCGTTCGATGAGACGACGGATGCCATGGTGACATTCCCCTTGGAGCGGCTCGGGAGAGGGAGTGGAGGTGGAGCGGGAAGGGGAGCTCAGAACGGGTAGTCGGCGATGTCCGGGCGTACGGTGACCCACTGCGTCTCGGTGAAGGCCTCGACGTTGGCGGCGGCTCCGCCGAACCGGGACCCCGTGCCGGACGCCTTGACCCCGCCGAAGGGGGCGTTGGGCTCGTCGCCGACCGTCTGCTCGTTGATGTGGACCTTGCCGGAGTCGATCCGGTCGGCGAGCTTCATCGCCGTACCGACGTCGCCGAGGATGCCGACGGACAGCCCGTACTCGCAGTCGTTGACGATCCGCGCGGCCTCCTCGATCGAGGAGAAGCCGATGACGGGCGCCACGGGCCCGAAGATCTCCTCGCGCCACGCCGGCATGTCGGTGGTGAGACCGGTCAGCACGGTGGCCCGGTACCCGGCGCCCACGCTCTCGCCGCCCGCGGCCACCGTCGCGCCCGCCGCGACGCTGTCGGTGACGATGCCGTGCACCCGCACCAGCTGGCGCCCGTCGATGATCGGGCCGAGCGCCACGTCCTCCCGGGCGGGATCACCGACGGGCAGCGCCTCCGCCTTCGCGGCGAGCGCGGCGGTGTACTCGTCGAGCAGCGACTCGTGAACGATGTGCCGGCCCGTCGTCATGCAGATCTGGCCCTGGTGCAGGTACGAACCGAACGCCCCGGCGGAGGCCGCCTTGTGCACGTCGGCACCGGGCAGCACCACCAGGGCGTTGTTGCCGCCCAGTTCGAGGTGCGCCCGCTTCAGCAGCCGGCCCGCCCGCTCGCCGATCGCCCGCCCGACCGGCGTGGACCCGGTGAAGGAGACGACCCGGACCTCGGGGGCCTCGACGACCGCCTGTCCGACCGAACCGTCACCGGGGAGCAGATGGAGCACCCCCGGGGGCAGCCCGGCCTCCTCGAAGACCCGCGCGATGACGACCCCGCCGCTGACCGCGGTGCGCGGATCCGGCTTGAGCAGCACCGCGTTGCCCAGCGCCAGCGCGGGCGCCACCGAGCGCAGCCCGAGGACGAGCGGGAAGTTGAACGGCGCGATCACGCTCACCACGCCCGCGGGGCGGCGCCGGGCGAACGACCAGCGGGCCTCCTCCGACGTCAGCACCTCGCCCTGGGGATGCGTCGGCAGCGCCGCGCACTCGAAGCACTCGCCGAGGGCCAGTTGCACCTCGAAGCCCGCCTTGGCCCGCACCGAGCCCGCCTCGCGCACCAGCCAGTCCTCGATCTCGGCCGCGTGCTCGGTGAACAGCTCGCCCGCCCGGCGCAGTACGGCCGCCCGCCGCTGCGGCGGTACGGCCGCCCAGTCCCGCTGGGCCCCGGCGGCACGCGCGGCGGCGCGGGCCACGTCCTCGGCGGTGGCGAGGCCCACGGTGCCGAGCTGGGCCCCGGTCGCCGGCTCGATCACCGGCTGTTCACGGGTGGCGTCCTGCCAGCCGTCACTGAGGAACTTCTTGCTCCAGACGTCGCTGTCGAGGAGTGTCATCGGTTTCCCTTCCCTCACCCGGGGGTGGTCGGTCTTTGAGGAGGCGACTTGCGGCGGAGCGTGGTCAGGACGGCGTGGTGAGCTCCGTGTCGACCTGGATCAGACGGGGGCCGTCGGGGCGTTCGGCGAGGGCGGCGCGCAGCTCGTCCACGCCGTGGACGTGCCGGGCGGGGACCCCGTAGCCCTCCGCGATGCGGGTGAAGTCCAGGCCGGGGATGTCGAGGCCCGGCGCGTCCGGTACGCCGAGGAGGCCGCCGAACCAGCGCAGCGCCCCGTACGTGCCGTTGCGCAGCAGCACCACGGTGAGGGGAACGCGGTGCTGGGCCGCGGTCCACAGGGCCGTGATCCCGTAGTTGGCCGAGCCGTCCCCGACCACGCCCACCACCGGCCGGTCCGGCTGGGCCATGGCGACGCCGACCGCGCCGGGCAGCCCGAAACCGAGACCGCCGGCCGCCGGGAAGTAGTAGGAGCCGGACCGGCGCAGGTCCATCTGCCGCCACCAGGAGGCATTCGTGGACGTCGACTCCACCACGTACGCCGTGTCGCCGGGCAGCTCGTCGCGCAGGGCGGCGAAGACCTCCTCGGGGTGCAGGCGCGGCCCCTCCACGGAGGGCGGAGCGGGCACCGGCCGGTAGTCGCCCGTGGGCGCCCCGGGCGCGTCGAGCACCTTCATCAGCAGGTCGATCACCGCCCCGGGATCGGCGACCAGTGCCTCGCCCATCGGGGCCCGCGCGGCGGCGGAGGCGTCCTCCGTGACCTGGATCAGGCGGGTGCCCTCCGGCAGGTACCGCCCGGGCAGGTACTCGTGGTACCGGAACACCGGAGCACCGAGCACCAGCACCAGATCGTGGCCCTCGAACGCCCGCGAGACGGGTTCGATCCCGGCCGGCAGGACGCCCCGGAACAGCGGATGGCGGTTGGGGAAGGGCAGCCGGAACAGCGACGGCGCCGCCCACACCGGGCCGCCCAGGCGCTCGGCCAGCCGCACCGCGTCGTCGAAGCGCCCGGCCGAGTCGATGTCACCGCCCAGAACCAGTGCCGGGCGGCGCGCGGCGGCGACCGCCTCGGCCAGCGGGCGCCCCTGCTCCCCACCGGGTACGCCCGCGTGCCGGACCCGCCGGTCCAGCACGGCGAGCGCGTTCTCGTCCGCGTCGGCCGCCCAGTCGTCGTACGGGACGGAGAGATAGGTCGGCCGGCGCTGCAACTGCGCCTCGAAGACCGCCTGCGCGAGCGCGCGGGGGACATCCTGCGCGCACGCCGGCTCGGCGGCCCAGCCGACCAGCGGCCGCATCAGGGCCGGGGCGTCGACATTGGAGAGGTTGGCCTCCGGCCCGATCGCCGACCGCACCTGCTGCCCCGCCACGATCACCAGGGGGGTGCGGGAGGCCACGGCGTTCGTCAGCGCGCCCATCGCGTTGCCGGAGCCGGACGCGGCGTGCAGGTTGACCAGGACGGGACGGCCGCCGGCCTGGGCGTATCCGTCGGCCATGCCCATCACCGCGCCCTCGTGCAGCCCCAGCACGTACCGGAAGGAGTCCGGCAGCTCGGCGAGGAAGGGCAGCTCGTTGGAGCCGGGGTTGCCGAAGACGGTGGTGAGCCCCTGGCGTTCGAGGAACTCGTGGGAGATACGACGCACGGAAGGCACAGACGTTCCTTTCGGAGTGACGCACGACACGCTAGGCATCCCCCGACATGGGCACCAATAGATGTTGGCGCGCTCCGATATAGGCTCCATCGATGTGAGCAGCTTCGATCTCAACCTGGCCCGCGTCTTCGTGCTGCTCTACGAGACCGGCAGCGTGACCGCCACCGCCGAGACCCTCCACGTCACCCAGCCCACGGTCAGCTACAGCCTGGCCAAACTGCGCCGGCACTTCGACGACGACCTGTTCCGCCGCACCGGCCGAGGCCTGAGCCCGACCGCTGGCGCCCGCCGCCTCTACGAGCCGCTGCAGCGCGCCCTCGCCGACATCGACGGGGCGATCCGCCAGGGCGACGACTTCGACCCCACGGCCATGGCGGGCCGGTTCACCCTGGCTCTCTCCGACCTCGGCGAGGCGACCCTGCTGCCACGCCTGCTGGCGGCGGCCCGGGAGCGCGCGCCCCGGGTCTCCTTCACCGTCCGCGCGCTGGACGTGGACGACGCCGAGGGCCAGTTGCGCCGCGGCGAACTCGACGCCTTCGTCGCGACCCCGGTGCTCACCTCCCACCGCACCGTGCGCATCCCGCTCTTCCACGAGCGCTACGTCGGCATGATCGCCGCCGACCACCCCCGCATCCACGGCGCGTCCGTCACCATGGCCGAGCTGGCGGCCGAGCACCACGCGACGGTCTACGGACCCAGCGGTCACGTCGTACCCCGGTCCGTGCTGGCCACCCACGGGCTCCTGGACCGCGTGGCCGTCGACGCCACCCGCTTCTCGATGCTGCCCTATCTGCTGGAGCGGACCGACCTGATCGCGATCGTCCCCGAGTACGTCGGCGAGGTCTTCACCGCCTCCCACCGCCTGCGGCTGGTACGGCTCCCGTTCGAGACCGAGCCGATCGAGATCGCGCTCTACGCCCGGCACGAGGCGTCCCGCAGCCCCTCCCAGCGCTGGCTGGTGCAGTTCATGTCCGACGTCCTGGGTGAACTGGTCAGCCCGTCCCAACTCCCGCCGTCGGCAGTGCGGTAGGGCTCCGGCGGGAGCGCGAGGCGGTCGACGGAAGACGGGGATCCGGCAGGACTAGCGGCCGAACAGCTCGAAGGGCACGGCCGGCACTCCGCCGAAGCGGTCGGCGGTGGCGCCGGTGTGCGTGGTCAGGAAGCGACGGACGTAGGTCTCCGGATCCTCGTCGGTCAACGCCTCGATGTACGTGCGGTGTTCGAGGAGCGAGCGCACCGCGCGCTCCAGGCCCGGCGCGGCGTCGACGGCGTGCGTGGGGCTGCCGGAGCCCGCGACGGCCACCCAGCGGACGCCGTTCCAGGGCTCCAGGCCCCGCTCCGCGAGCTCGGGGAAGATCCAGCGGTTCCCGGCGTCCGCGGCGGCGTCCAGGGTGGCCCGGCCGACGGCGACATGGTCCGGGGTGTTCCAGGCGGCACCACCCCAGGTGTCGCGATGGTTGAGGGTGATGACGAGTTCGGGGCGGTGGCGGCGGATCGCGGCGGCGATGTCCCGGCGCAGCGCGGGGCCGTACTCGATCACGCCGTCCCGGTGGTCGAGGAACTCCACGGTCGTGACGCCGACCACGGCCGCGCTCGCCCGCTGCTCACGCTCGCGCAGCGGGCCGCAGACGGCGGGGTCGAGCGTGTCGATGCCCGCCTCGCCGCGGGTCGCCAGCAGGTAGGCGACCTCGCGGCCGGTGTCGGTCCAGGCGGCGACGGCCGCCGAGCAGCCGTACTCCAGGTCGTCGGGGTGCGCCACCACGGCGAGCGCCCGCCGCCAGTCGTCGGGCATCGGCAGCAACTCGGTGATCTCCGGCTCGGTCATCGGCCGCAAGACTATGGTGACGCCGGGCGGGGCGGCCAGGGTGGTGCGCCGCGAAATCCTCTCGGCGGTCGCCGGTTCCACGGTCGTCCCCTGTGCCGTTGTCCGTGTGCGACTCGACGTTCACCAGAACTGCCCGGACCGGCGGTTCACGCGCCCGACGCTTCGCCCGCGGTCCACTCGACCGCGGGGGGCACCACCCGACCGCACACCGGACGGCCCTTGGCGTCGGTGAGGGCGAGCCGGGCCACCAGCACGCCTCGCTTCCGCGCCTCGGCGAGCACCTCGGACGGAACGCCGGCCAGCATCAGCTTGGCCCGCCGGAACATCCGGGGCGCCTCCTCCTGCGGCTGCCTCCCTACCCAGGACAGGTAGACGAAGCGCCCGCCGAGCCGGTTCTGCACGTAGGGGCCGCGCAGTTCACCGTCGTCGGTGAACGTGCAGGGGAGCGTCCACGTCGCCGCCGGGGCGTCGCCGGGCTGCGGATCGAGCAGCTCGGCGGGCCGGTCCTTGCGCTGGACCGCCACCTCGATCCCGCTGACCCCGGGGAAGTCCGGCCCGGGCCCGCAGTGCCTGCCGGGCAGGCTGTGCCCTTCGATACGCAGTCGCATGCCGCCAGTGTGGGCGAGGCGGGGGAGCGGCCGCCATCGGCGCGCCCCCCCCGTGTTCATACCGAGCCACGGGCGCCGTTTCCCGAGGCGCTAGAGGATGCCCAGGCGCTCCAGGAGGCCGCCTCCAGCCGGGCCGGGAGGTTCCGAGCCGCCACTGAGCGGCGAGGCCCAGGTGGGGTCGTGCCATGCGCTGCCGGTCGCATGCGCGAGCAGATGCTGTGCCGTGCCCGGGGCGATGTCCTGAGGGGTTCCTACGGCGATCAGTGCGGCGGTGATCACCGCCGCCGCCTCGTCCGGCAGGGCATGCTCGACGAGCAAGGGAAGCAGCAGCAGGAGCCGGGCGTCCCGGTCCTCGATCCCACCGGCCGCGGAACCCGCACTGCCGACGATGCGGACGAGTTCACGCCACGTCAGTGAGCCCCCGTTCAAGTCCCCTTCCCACGCGGCGACTTGCCGAGGGGTGCTCCAGCTCGGGTGGGTGAACAGGTAGTCGACCCCGTAGTCGCCGTCCAGGTTGCGGTAGACCACGACGACCTCGTGCCCGCCCCCGACCGGTAGCCGGAACACCGGCCACCGCTCCGGGTCCATGAGCACCTCGGACAGGGCATCGACATCAGCCCCGTCGTCGCCGAACCACTCCGGCTCGGCACCCGCATCACGGCAACACGGGCCCCACAAGTGGTTCGACCAGAAGCCCGGACGGGCCACCAGCGAGTCCCCGGCAACGAGCGGGCCGCCGCCGTATCCCTCGATCAGCACCGGGCAATCCTGTCATCTGCGCCCCGGCCCCGATATCGCGTTCTCCTGGTCACAGGCCGGTGATCACGACAACCGAGCGCGCGGACGCGTGCGTTGGCAGGGCGTGCGGCAAGCGCGGGCAGCGAGGGGGCCGTACCGCCGCTCTCCTCCCGCCTCGTGCCGGTGTGCCGCTCCGCCCCCTATCTTGTGCCTCATGACCATCAACCCGCACGACACCGCCGGTGAACCGGATCCGCTGCGCGTCCTCGGGCTGGAGGAGCTGCGCCGTCGTACGAGCATGAAGTGGCGGACCTACCCCGAGGACGTGCTGCCGTTGTGGGTGGCCGAGATGGACGTGCCGCTCGCCGGGCCCGTCGTCCGTGCCGTCACCGACGCGCTCGCCCTCGGCGACACGGGGTATCCGGCCGGCACCGCCTACGCCGAGGCCCTCGCCGGCTTCGCCGCGAAGCGCTGGCACTGGGACGGGATCGACGTGGAGCGCACGGCGATCGTTCCGGACGTGATGCTCGGTGTGGTCGAGATGCTCGGACTGGTCACCGGGGCCGGCGATCCGGTGATCGTGAACTCGCCGGTGTACCCGCCGTTCTACCAGTTCATCACCCACATGGACCGCAGGGTGGTGGAGGCCCCGCTCGGCGCCGGTCTGCGCATCGACATGGCGGTTCTGGAGGAGACCTTCCGGGAGGCGACGGCGGGCGGCGGGCGCGCCGCCTTCCTGCTGTGCAGCCCGCACAACCCCACCGGCACCGTGCACACCGCCGCCGAACTCACGGCCGTGGCCGAACTCGGCGAACGGTACGGCGTCCGGGTCGTCGCGGACGAGATCCACGCCCCGCTCGTCACCCCCGGCGTCACCTTCGTGCCGTACCTGAGCGTGCCGGGCGCCGCCCGCGGCCTGTCCCTGATGTCGGCGTCCAAGGGCTGGAACCTGGCCGGCCTCAAGGCCGCCGTCGCCCTCGCCGGACCAGGAGCCGCCGCCGACCTCGCCCGGCTGCCCGAGGAGGTCAGCCACGGACCCAGCCACATCGGCGTCATCGCGCACACCGCCGCGCTGCGCGACGCCACCGGCTGGCTCGACGCCCTGCTCGCCGGACTGCGGGCCAACCGGCGCCTCCTCAGTGATCTGCTCGCCGAGCACCTCCCTGCGGTCCGCGTCTGTCCCGCCGAGGCCACCTACCTCGCCTGGCTCGACTGCCGCGCCCTCGGCCTCGGCGACGACCCCGCCCAGGTCTTCCTCGACCGCGGCCGGGTCGCCCTGACCTCCGGCCTCCCCTTCGGCACCGGCGGCGCGGGACACGTACGCCTGAACCTGGCGACCTCGCCGGAGATCCTCACCGAGGGGGTACGGCGCATGGCGGCCGCGCTCAGATGACCCCGGCCGCCGGGTACATGTGGGGCACTCCCGGCGCCGCCGAATCCGGGGTCCGCACAGCCGCCCTCGGCTTGGGCGGACCCGGGCATCGGCCCGGACCGCGGATCCTCGTGCGGTGGGAGGACGAACGGGCGCCGCGCTCCCACCGCCCGGCGCAGTTCGACGCCCTCGCCCCGGCCGTGAAGACACCGCACGCCCACCTCGGCACGCACGGCCCGGGAGACCGGCGGCCGTCGCGGCATAGACTTCCGACATGGACGATTCGCGGCTGGACCGGCTCGCCGCCGGCAAGTACCTGCTGGTCACCAGCTACCGCAGGAACGGCACTTCGGTCGCCACACCGGTGTGGGTGGTCCGGGACGGTGACACCCTGGGTGTCTGGACGGCCGCCGACAGCTGGAAGGTCAAGCGGATCCGGCGCCGCGGCGACGTCCTCGCCGGACCCTGCGACGTGCGCGGCAATCCGACCGGCGACCAGTTGCCGGCCACCGCCGAGGTCACCGACGCGGCCACCACCGCCCGCTACCGCGAGCTCATCGCCCGCAAGTACGGCATCCTCGGGCGCCTCACCCTGCTGGGCAGCCGGCTGCGGCGCGGCCTGGACGGCACGGTCGGGATCCGGGTGACCCTCACGGACTGAGGGCCACCCGGGGACTCACCGTCCTACGACGCGTTCAGCACCGAACCGGACAGCACCAGCCCGCCCGACTGCGGTGTGCCGGTCCGTGGGTCGATCTGCTGGAACCGCACCGACTCCGTGGGCTCCGCGACCCGGTCCTTCACCGTGGGCACGGCGACGTCGGCGCTCGTCCGCCCCGCCGGGACGTTCACCCAGAGGTAGAGGCCGTCCACCTTGGACAGCGGACGCTCCGGATCGGGCGACGCCCCGGAGGTGTCCCGCAGCCAGCGCGCCGGGACGTCCTTCGTGGACAACTCCGGGCCGCTGACCGGCGCGACGCCGAAGAGCACACCCATGTCGACGTCGGCCGTCCCGGACAGCGAGACCCGCCACTTCAGCGACTGCCCCTCCGTGACCCGGTCGGCGAGCGGGGTGACGGTCGTCGTGGGCGCGGGATCGTCGTCGTGCACGGTGATCCCGCCCCGGTAGGAGCCGACGACGGCACCGTGGACCGCCTTGACCAGGACGTCGTACGACACGTCCGCGCCGTACCGCGTGTTGCCCTTCACCTCGACCGGCACGTCGATGTCGTGGCCGCCGGGGTGCACGGTCACCAGCCGGTCCTTGGTGTGACCGGTGGCCGGGTCGACGACGTAGACCCGGACCTGGCCGCTGCCGTGGCCCGTCACCCGGACCGGAACACGGTACGTCCGCACGCCCGAGTCGCCCTCGGCCACGGTCCGCCGGCCGATGTCCACCCGCGGCAGCGCGGCCGCCCGTACCGAGGGCGTGCCCGGGCGCCAGCCCCAGGCGTCCATGAGCCAGGCCCGGCCGGAGCCCGAACGCGGCGTGAGTTCCAGCGACTTGACCGAGTGCAGGTCGAACCCGCCGCGGCCGGGGGGCGTCAGCGGCAGCCGGATATCGCGCGCCCAGTAGGAGGGGGTCGGGTGACAGGGGGGCAGCCCCGCGGCACGC
>NZ_JBSGDB010000351.1:0-9594 GCF_053602155.1 Streptomyces sp. NPDC004561 | reverse complement strand
GGTAGTAGTCGAGCGACTTGGCCATGTCGACGGTGACCGCCGCCGTGACCCGCCCCGGGGCAGGGCACGCTGGGCGAGGGCGTGTGCGGTCAGCACCCGGCGGCCGCGGCTGAGGCCGGGCGGCAGCACCAGGTAGGCGATCCGGACCAGCCGTGGGTAGTGCTCGACGAGCGAGGCCTCGGCCTGCTCGACGTCGGCAGGTCCGGTGGCGGCGGCGTGACGCTGGGCTACATCCTGTGACTGCACGTCCAGGAAAACGAGCGACCCGTTGGTTGGTCACCGTCAAACGGCCGGCTCATGCCTCCGGATCGACCAGGGCGCGCGCGTAGTTGGCCATCGATCGCTGGTAGCGCGGCAGATGGGGGGCCAGGGCGCCGAGCACCAGGGACAGGCCCTCGCGGTCCCGGCCGAGGCTGGACAGGCACAGGGCGAGACAGGCCCGGACCGCGTCGTCCAACTCGTCCGAAGGAGCGTCCAGTTCCGGGGTGAGCAGCTTGACGCCCTCCTCCGCCCGGCCGATGTTGCGCAGCGAACTGGACAGCTGGATCTTCGCCCGCCGCCCCTTGTAGCCGTCGAGCCCCCCGGCCAGCGCCTCCCGGTACAGCGGCGCGGCCTTGTCCGAGTGCCCGGTCGAGTCCCAGGCGCAGGCCCGCTCGAACGGGCCCAGCGGGCTGTCGGCGGGCAGCTCGGCGACGAGCCCGTCGACCACCGCGCGGAACTCGGCCGCACGCTCCTCCGGGTAGTCGTCGAAGGTGGCCCAAGCGGCGGTCACACGGTCTTCCCAGTCCTGGTTCACCGGGTCACCTTCGCACACCAGTGCCCCTGCGTCACCGGAATTGAGCGCACCGCGCGCGGGAGCCGTATCCGAAGGAGCTGAGGCATGCTTGGCCCACCAGACCGGAGGAACAGATGAGGTTGACCAAGGCGGTGCTCTGCGCCACAGCCGTACTGACGCTGGCGGGGTGCGGATCCGGCGGGGACACCAAGGCGGTGCCGCCCACCGCGACCGGCAGCCTGGAGAGCCTGGCCGCCCAGGTGAAGTGCAAGCCGAACATGCAGACCGACGCCGACGAGATCCGCCAGGCCATCTGCGACAACCACGACGGCAAGTTCATTCTCGCCACCTTCGCCACCGACCGCGGCCAGCGCGAGTGGATCAACGACGCGAAGGACTACGGCGGTTACTACCTGGTCGGCCGCAAGTGGGTCGCCGTCGGCGGCGACGGAGTCGTCAAGGCGCTGCGCGGCACCCTCGGCGGGGACGTGGAGATCGGCGCCGACCACCACGCGCACGGCGGCTGACGAGGCCGTACGCACGGCGAAGGCCGGTGACGGGAGGGGGTTCCGTCACCGGCCTTCTGTCTGCGGCGGGTCAGTGGATCACGGGGTGATCACGCGCACTTCTGACCGTTGTTGATGCAGTTGGCGATCTGGTTGGCCAGGCCGCCCGTGGTGACGCTGATGAAGTCGTCGTGGTCCGTGATCGCCTTGTGCAGCTCCTCGGGGAAGCCGTCGACCGCGTAGGCGTTCTTCACCGTGCCGTCCGCCTGGACGACGGGCTGCGGCACGTTGTAGACCAGGCGCATCGTCAGCTGCGGGATCGCCTTGAAGTTGTTCGGGCAGACACCGCTCGCGGGATCGGGGAAGGCCACGTGCGTGCGGTGGTTGGCGCTGTCGATGTTCTGGCCGTCCCAGCAGCTCTGGAACGCGAACGAGCGCACCACGTTGCTGCCCTGCGGACAGATCGGGTACTTGTCCGTCAGCTGCACCCTGTTCTCGAAGCCGGTGCAGCTCCAGTGCGCGTTGGCGTTGGCCGGCCCGTTGACGAAGGCCTTGGCGTCACCGGTGATGATCCGCAGGAACTGCGGCATCGCGACGACCTTGCTGGCCGGGCTGCCGACGTACTTGATCTGCGCCTGCTGGGCGACCAGGATCTTGCCGACGTTGAGGTCCTTGCCACCGCCGTCCGCGTTCGCGTCCTTCTCCTGGGTGCCGTCCTGCTCGCGGATGACCGGCCAGTAGTACGCGGAGAGGTCGTTGCGGTTCTGGCAGCTGGTACCGCCCTGCAGGAACGTCTGGTTGCTGGCGAACGCGTCGATCTTCTGGTTGCCGACGTAGTCGTGCACATGGTGAGCGCCGTTGGTCACACCGGGCGCGACGATCACGTTGTCGCTGTTGTGGACCTGGTTCGCGTTCACACCGCAGCGCGTGGTGAACGTGCCCGTCGAGGCGTTGCCGGTCTTGTTGGGCTTGGCCAGGACGTTGGGCGCGACCTTGGTGATGTCCACGAAGTCCGCCGCGGCCGGGCCGTCACCGCCCTGGCCGCCGTTGTTGCCCTGCTGCTGGCCGCCTTGCTGCTGGCCGCCCTGCTGCTGGCCGCCGTTGCTCGGCTGGCCGGTCTGCTGCTGACCGCCGTTGTTCTGCTGCTGGCCACCGCTGTTCCCCCCAGCGGTGGTCTGGTTGGCGGACTGCGTAGTACAGGCGGCGAGCTGCTTCAGCGAGTTGTCGAAGGATCCGCCGACGCGCTGGATGTCGATCCTGATCCGGTCGATCGTCGCCGCCCGCTTGTCCTTCAGCGGCCCGACGATCGCGTTCTGCACGAAGTTCGGGTCGTTGGCCTGCGACTGCCGGGTGGAGGCGAGCCGGGTGTAGGCGTCGGTGATCTGCTTGTCGAGGTTCGACAGCTCCCTGGCCACCCCCCAGCGGGCCCTCCTCGGCACGTTCGTCAGCTTCTGCTGGACGTCGGGGCAGGAGATGGTCGCGACCTGCGCCGTGGCGGCCTTCGTCTGGTTGCCTCCCCACGTCTGGTTGTTCGACTCGTGCGCCGAGGCGTAGAAGTTCGCCCAGATCAGCCCGCCCCCACCGAGCGCTAGGGCCGCCGATGCGGCTATGGCCTTGGCGGCCAGCGGCGTACGGCGTTTTCGTGTGTTGCGTCCCATGGAACTCCTCTGACTTCCTTGCGGGGCAGCATCGAGGCGCCCGACAGGAGTGAAGCGGCGTCCTTCCATACGCACGCCGCACCAGAGGTGTTCAGCGGTCTCACGAATTCATCACAGGATCGCCCGCCCCGGGGATCTCAACCCCGGTCTGAGCAGCGGAAGTTCTAAAAAAATCAACGGCCCCGGTCGAGGTGGGCGAGGACCGCCAGAACGCGCCGGTTGTCGTCGTCCGACACCTCGAGTCCCAGTTTGCCGAAGATGTTGGAGGTGTGTTTGGCGATGGCCCGTTCCGTCACCACGAGCTGCGCCGCGATGCCCGCGTTCGACCGGCCCTGCGCCATCAGCTCCAGCACCTCCCGTTCGCGCGGGGTGAGGTTGCCGAGCGGCCGGTCGTCGGCCGCCCTGCGGGCCAGCAGCTGCTGGATCACCTGCGGGTCCATCGCCGTACCGCCCGCCGCCACCCGGCGCACGGCGTCCACGAACTGCTCCGCGTCGAACACCCGGTCCTTCAGCAGGTAGCCGACCCCGCCGTCGCCGTCGGCGAGCAGCTCGCGCGCGTACAGCTGCTCCACGTGCTGGGAGAGGACCAGCACCGGCAGCCCGGGCCGCGCCCGCCGGGCCGCGAGCGCGCACTGCAGGCCCTCGTCGGTGTGCGTGGGCGGCAGGCGTACGTCGACCACGGCCACGTCCGGCGCCGACTCGGCCAGGGCCCGGGTGAGTTCGGGGCCGGACCCGACGGCCGCGGCGATCTCGAAGCCGTGGGCCTCCAGCAGCCGGACCAGTCCGTCGCGCAGCAGGAAGAGGTCTTCGGCTAGGACAACGCGCACGGGATCTCCAGGGTCACCAGGGTGGGACCGCCCGCGGGGCTGCTGACGGCCAGGACGCCGTCGAATGTACCGAGCCGCCGCTCGACCCCGGCGAGCCCCGAGCCCGCCCCCGCCACGGCTCCGCCCCGGCCGTTGTCGGTGACCGATATCCGCAGCATCCCCTCGGCGTGGTGCAGGTCGACCCAGAGCCGTTCGGCGCCGGAGTGCTTGACGGCGTTGGTGAGCAGCTCGCTGACCGCGAAGTAGGCGGCCGACTCCACCGGCGCGTCCGCCCGGCCGGGCAGCTCCACGGTGACCTCGGCGGGCAGCGGCAGCCGCAGCGCCAGCGCCCTGACGGCGTCGCCGAGTCCGCGCTCGGCCAGCACCGGCGGATGGATGCCCCGGACCAGGCCGCGCAGTTCCTCCAGGGCCTCCACGGAGTTCCGGCGGGCCTGGGAGAGGAGCCTGCGCGCCTGTTGCGGATCCCGGTCGAGCAGCGACTCGATCGTGCCGAGGTCCATGCCCATCGCGACCAGCCGGGCCTGGGCGCCGTCGTGCAGGTCCCGTTCGATGCGGCGCAGTTCGGCGGCCGAGGTGTCCACGGCGTCGCGCCGGGTCTCGGTCAGCACCCGTACCCGCTCGGCGAGTTCGCCCCGGTCGCCGCCGAGGACGGCGCGGGTGAGCCGGAAGTGCGCGGCCAGCAGGCGGGGGGTGAAGCGCCAGGCGGCGAGGAGGATCACGGCGGCGAGCGCGGCGGCGCCGAGGGCCGACGCCTGGCCGGTGATCGGGACGAACGCGTACCAGTACGTGTCGCCCGTGCCGCGCACGTACGCCCGCCACAGCCCGGCCGCCAGCAGGAACCCCTCGACCGGGAAGAACACCACGACGGCCGGCAGCAGCGCGGTGACGAAGCCCGCCGTGATGTCCACCGCTGGCCACCGCACGTCCCGCCAGGTCTGCGGGTCGCGCAGCATCGCCACGGTGCGCGTCCACGGGCGGCCACCCGCCGGGAGCGGCCGGTGGGCGGACCGGATCCGCACTCCGCACCACTGTGCGGCGAGTCTTGCGCGCGTGTCCGCCAGGGCCCGCACGCCGGTCAGCACCCACGGTGTGGTGACGAGCCCGACGCCGAGCGGGACGAGCGCGAGGGAGACCAGGGTCAGGACGAGGAACGCCACGCCGAAGGGCAGCACCACCAGCGCCAGCACCAGCCCCCGTACCGAGGCCAGCAGCGCCTCCCGTGCCCGCGCCCGGAAGGGGCCGCTCTTCATGTCGGTGTCCATGGCCGTCAGTCTGGCCGAGCCCCGGCCGCCCGGTCACTGGCCGAAGCCCCCGATCAGGGGGTGGTGCCAGGTACACCCCCGGCCCCGGCCAGCACCCGCGCCTCCACCGCGGGATCGAGGCCCGGGGCCGGCCGGTCCGGCCGCCGGGGTGCCGCTCCGCCCAGCTCCGTCAGCCACCGCCAGGTGTCCGCGACCGTCTCGCCCACCGGCCGGCACCGCAGCCCCGTCGCCACCGCCCGCGACACGTCCGCCCGGTGGACGGCGTCGTACATCTCGCCGCCCGGCGGCACCCACACCGGCAGCTCGGTCCACGGCTCGATCCCGGCCGCGAGGATCGCCCCGGGGTCGGTCCAGCGCAGCTCGGCGTGCCCGCCGGTGACGTCGGCACAGGCCCGCAGCAGCTCACCCATGGTGGTGTGGCCGGGCGGGCTCACCAGGTTGTACGGCCCGCTCGACGCCCGCTCCACCGCGCCGAGGAGCCAGTCGGCGAGGTCGCGCGCATCGACGTACTGGAGCGGCAGTCCGTCCGGACCGGGGGCGAGGACCGGGCCGCCGCGGGCGATCCGGGTCAGCCACCAGGGCAGCCGGCCGACGTTCTCGTACGGGCCGAGGATCAGCCCGGCCCGCACCAGCAGCGAGCCCTCGGCGCCGAAGGACTCCACGGCGGCCAGCTCGCCGCCCCGCTTGTCCCGCGCGTAGTCGGCCGGCCCGGCGTCGGCCGCCGCGCCCTCGACCAGCGGGGCGTCCTCGCCGACCCCGGGCGGCCAGGGCCATGCGTACACGGAACGGCTGGAGACGTACACGTACCGCCCGGCACGGCCCCGCAGCAGCCGTGCCGCCTCCCGCACCGCACGAGGAGCGGCCGACCAGGTGTCCACCACGGCGTCCCAGGTCCCGGGATCCCGCGCGAGCGCGTCGAGGCCGCCGGCGGCGGTGCGGTCGCCGCGCAACGCCCTTGCCCCGGCGGGGGGTTGGTGCCGTCCCCGGTTGAGGACGGTCACCTCCCAGCCGCGCCCGAGCGCGGCCTCCACGACGGCCCGTCCCACGAACTCCGTACCGCCCAGCACAAGAAGTCTCATGCCGGGAAGCCTGCCCGGTCCGGGCGCCCGCCGGTACGGGACTCTGCCGAGGGCAGAGCGGGTCAGCGCCCGGCCGGCGGGGCGTACTTGTAGCCGACCCGGCGCACCGTCCGGATCGTCTGGCGGTGCTGCGCGCCCAGCTTGCGGCGCAGCCGGGCGATGTGCACGTCGACGGTACGGCCGTCGCCGACATGGCCGTACCCCCACACGGTGGTGACCAGCTGGTCGCGGGTGTGCACCCGGTGCGGATGCGCCACGAGGTGGGCGAGCAGCTCGAACTCCAGGTAGGTCAGGTCGAGTTCGCGGCCGTCGACGCTCGCGGTGCGCCGACCCGGGTCGATGCGCACGAGGGCGTCGCCGTCCGCCGCGGCCCGCGCCCCGTCCGGCGGGGCGACCGGCGGGAACGGCGGGTGCTGGTCCGCCGGGACCAGCACCAGGTAGCCGACCATCGGCGGCCGGCCGGGCAGGTCGGGCAGGGTGTGCGGCGGGGCGGGGAGCCAGGTGGCGCCCGGCGGCAGGAAGTCCGCGACCTCGACCGCCTCGTCCCGGTCGACGGCGCGCAGCCGGTGCCGGGCGGGGGCGGTGAGCGTGGAGGCGGGGGAGAGGGAACGAGTGGTCGCCATGAGACGTCAGCTCTTTCGCGCGAGAGGTTCGTCGGGAGGTGCGGCGGCCGCGATTCGTGGTCGGGCGCGCCGGAGGACGTACGTCGTTCCGCGCTGGCCGAAGGCCGGGGTGTACGGCTTTAGAGGGCCCGCGCGTTCGCCGCGCGGCAACACATCCGGTCGAAGTCGTGGTGCTGACGGGAGGGCCAGAAGGGCTCCAGGTCATGGCGACCCGTCGCGGTGATCTTCCGGAAGCCGGCCATGCGCCCATTGAAGCAGACACCGGCCCGTGGCAGGAGTCTCCTCTCACTGCTTGGACGGTGCCCCGGCGCGAGGCCGGCGTTCCGGGCACACGCGAAGGGGGCGCCCACCGAGTCGGCGGGCGCCCCCTGTCGAACGGGTGAGTCAGACCTGTCCGGCCTTCTCCAGGGCGGAGCAGCAGGTGTCCACCAGGAGGCGGGTCACCACGTACGGGTCGACGTTGGCGTTCGGGCGGCGGTCCTCGATGTAGCCCTTGCCGTCCTTCTCGACCTGCCAGGGGATGCGGACCGAGGCGCCGCGGTCCGAGACGCCGTACGAGTACTCGTTCCACGGGGCGGTCTCGTGCAGACCGGTCAGACGGTCGTCGATGCCGGCGCCGTAGTTCTTGACGTGGTCCAGCGGCTTGGAGCCCTCGCCGAGGGACTCGCACGCGGTGATGATCGCGTCGTAACCCTCGCGCATCGCCTTGGTGGAGAAGTTGGTGTGCGCGCCCGCGCCGTTCCAGTCGCCCTTGACCGGCTTGGGGTCGAGGGTCGCGGAGATGCCGAAGTCCTCGGCGGTGCGGTACAGCAGCCAGCGGGCCACCCACAGCTGGTCGGAGACCTCCAGCGGGGCGAGCGGGCCGACCTGGAACTCCCACTGGCCGGGCATGACCTCGGCGTTGATGCCGGAGATGCCGAGGCCCGCCTTCAGGCAGTTGTCCAGGTGGGCCTCGACGATCTCGCGGCCGAAGATCTCGTCGGCGCCGACACCGCAGTAGTAGCCGCCCTGGGGGGCCGGGAAGCCGTTCTCGGGGAAGCCGAGCGGACGGGTGCCCTCGAAGAAGGTGTACTCCTGCTCGATGCCGAAGATCGGCTCCTGGGCGGCGAACCGCTCGGAGACCTCGGCCAGCGCGGCACGCGTGTTGGACCGGTGCGGGGTCATGTCGATGTCGAGGACCTCGCACAGCACCAGGATGTCGTCGCCGCCGCGGATCGGGTCCGGACAGGTGAAGACCGGCTTGAGCACGCGGTCCGAGGCGTGGCCCTCGGCCTGGTTGGTGGAGGAGCCGTCGAAGCCCCAGATCGGGAGCGCGTCGAGGCCGGCGGGGGAGCCCGTGATGATCTTCGTCTTGGAACGCAGCTTGGCCGTCGGCTCGGTGCCGTCGATCCAGATGTACTCAGCCTTGAAGGTCACGGGGCCACATCCTTCGGGGGTGGGTCGGGCGCACTCGGCGGTGCTGCGGCGCTGCGGCACTGGGGCGCCGCTCTCGATCTGCCGCGCAGCCTGCCAACAGGCGGTTTCCCGGTCATTGCTCGAATGTGAACCCCGTGTTACCTGGCCGTTCCGTGCCGCGGATCACCTTGTGAGGCGGATTCCGGGACGCTAGGGGCCTGCTCCACCGCCTCCCGCACCGCGTCGAGGAGTCCGGATCGCGGCCACGAACGCGATCGGTCCGTGGCCGGATACGACGGCGACGCCTTCGGGTTGCGTACGACAAGGCCAGGGCGGGCCGGTGGTTCGGCGGTCGCAGGTCGGCCCGTCACTCGTAGCGGTACCTCAGCGAGTCCGCCTCCGCCTGCTCGATGTCGGCGATCGTCAGCTCCGGCATCCGCAGCTGGGCCAGCGTCACCTCGGCCGAGGTCGGCTGGGCGTCCACCGGCAGCCACTGCTCCGGCTTCCAGGCCCCGCTGCGCAGCAGCGACTTGGGGCAGTGCGGGTAGACCTCCTCGATCCCCAGCACCAGCGCACTGGCCGGCGGCTTGCCCACGGCGGTCAGCTGCGACAGCAGCTCCGGGCGGGTGGAGACGCAGGCCCGGCCGTTCACCCTGAGCGTCGTGGTGCGCCCCGGGATGACGAACAGCAGCCCGGCCCGTCCGGTGGCGACGACGTTCTGCAGGGTGTCCAGACGCTTGTTGCCGGTCGCGTCCGGTATCGCCACCGTCCGTGTGTCCAGGACGGCGACGAACCCGGCGGGGCCGCCGCGCGGGGACACGTCACAGTTGCCCTCGGCGTCCGCGCTGGCGACCAGGACCAGAGACGAGCATACGATCAACCGCTTCGTCTGTTCGGTGAGTTCGGTCATCTGCTTGCGTACGGCCGCGTCGCCGGGGAGTGCGTAGGCCCGGCGCAGCGCCTCCCGGTCGGACACGGCATCGAGGCGGAGCGAGTCGAAGGCACTGCTGGCAAGGGGTGGCTTCATGCCCCGACCCTAATGGGCCGACCTGCGATCGATCTTGGCCGGTGAGTGCGCGCGGCCGACCTGAGCGGCGTCTGCCCGAGCGTCCCGGCCGGCGACCGCCACCCCCGTACGGTCGCCGACCCGGCCGGTTGCCGGACGCCCCCCCGCAATGGCGGGGGAGTTGTCCCCACCTGGACGGGCCGGGGCGGCGCCTCGGCCCGTCCAGGTGGGCACTCCTGTGGCGGCTGGATCGCCCTGCGCGCCTCGGCCCGGGTGCGCCGCCTGTTCCTCCTGGACCCGGCCCTGTGCTTCGCCGGATACAAGGCGGCGAACCCGCTCCACGCCCTGCCGATGCTGCCGCGGCCCACCTGCCGTCCGCGTGGCAGATACATGCCCATCAGGCGCCGCCCGGCGAGGGCGAGGGCGTCCCTGCGCATCGTCAGGTACCCGGCGAAGAACACCA
>NZ_JBSGDB010000350.1:0-9671 GCF_053602155.1 Streptomyces sp. NPDC004561 | reverse complement strand
GGGCACGAGGACTTCGTGTGGCTGACCCTCGGGCAGCTGTACGGGCTGCTGCACGAGGACAACGTGCTGAACATGGACGCCCGTACGGTGCTGTCCGGCCGACCAGGCGGTGGTGTGCTGCTGGACCGGCACCGGCGCGTCCATCGCGGCGAACAAGGTCGCCGGCGTCCGCGCGGCCCTGTGCCCGGACGCCGCCACGGCGGACGGCGCGCGCCGCTGGAACGACGCCAACGTCCTCGCGCTGAGCCTGCGGCTGACCTCCGAGCCGCTGCTGAAGGAGATCCTCGACGCCTGGTTCACGGCCGAGCCCAGCCAGGACCCCGAGGACCGGCAGAACGTGGCGCACGTCGGCCGCATGGACGCCGCCAGCAAGGGCTCCCAGGACCTGGCCTGATACGCACGCAGAAGACCCCGCTCACCCCGGCCGGCGACCGGCCCTAGTCCGTGGCGGCGGGTTCCGTCCTGGCGTCCGCACGCGCACCGGGGACGGCCGGCCCGTGTTCCTCGGCCCTGCCCAGCACCGCGAGGGTCAGGGTCACGGTGACCGATCCGGCCGCCAGCACGGTCATCGCCGTGCCCGGCGAGGTCAGTTGGGCCACCGTGCCCGCCAGGGCCGCGCCGGCGCCCTGCAGGGTGGACATCCCGACGAAGTGCAGGCCGAGGGCCTGGCCCGCGAGGTCGTCGGGGGTGAGGGACATCAGGCGTTCCTGCAGCACCAGGCTCGCGGCGAAGCCGACGGCGGCGACGGCGGTGGCCATGGCCGACAGCGCCACTCCCGGCCGCAGGACGAAGAACAGGTACGGCGTCGCCAGCAGCAGGCGCAGCGGGACCGCGAGCCGGGGGCGGAGCGCCGGCGGCACCAGGCGGCCCACCGCCATGTCGCCCACGAACATGCCGAGCGCCCCGCACGCGTACAGCGTCCCGGCCGCCCCGGGGTCGTAGGAGACGAAGAGCGAATCGCAGCCCACCACCAGGCCGTTGGGGAGCCACAGGCCCAGGTACGTCAGGCGGCGAGGCCGCGAGGACCACAGCAGGGCGTTGGTGCGCCAGGTCGCCGAGACGGACGGACGGCCGGAGGAGCGCGGCGGGCGGGCCGTGAGGCCGAGGCGGGTGACCAGGGCCGACATCACGTACAGCGCCGCCGCCAGGAGCAGGCACGTCCTCGGGGTCAGGAGCGCCAGCAGCGCGCCGCCCGTCGCGAAACCGGCCACCTGCGTCAGGCCCCAGAGCATGTTGAACACGGAACGGCCCAGGACGTAGCCGTCCCTCGGCAGGATGTCGTTCAGCAGTCCCGCGCGCACGCCCCCGCCCAGCGACGAGATCAGGCCCTGCGCCAGGACGACGGCGAAGACCGCCCCGACCGGCAGGCCGGGCAGCCCGAGCACCGCCGTACCGGCCGCGAAGACGAGGGCGAGGCCGGAGAGGATCGCGCGCGGGGGCAGCCGGTCGGCGCCCGAGAGCAGGAACGTGGCTCCGAGCAACTGCGCGAGCTGCGGCCCGAACATGCTCACCGCCGACAGGAGCGGGGAGCCGGTGGCCCGGAAGACCAGCGTGCCGAGGGCCAGGCCACCGATCGTCTGGGCCGCGGCGTGGGCCGCGAAGGAGAGCAGGAAGGGGATGAACTCCGGGGTGCGGAACAGGGCTCGGTAGCTGCGCATGCGTCGGAGTCTCGGAGCGGCCGGGGGCCGTGTTTACTGTTTCGCCGACACGCGAAAGGTCGTACGCATGGGCTTGTGGCAGATCGACACCGACACCCTCGCCCGCAGCCGGTTCGTGCTCTCGCCGTTCGCCGAGACCTTCGCGAGCCTGAAACTGCTGCACGCGGGGACCGGCGCCCATCCGGGCGAGGAGGCCTGGCTGCGCGCCCACCTGCCCGGCTACCGTGCGCGCCTCGCGGCCGACCCGGTGACCGCGCTGCTCGTGCGGGCGGCACTCGGGACGTCCTGGATCGCCGACTTCTTCTGCCCCACCTCGTGCGTCGGGGAGAGCTTCGAGGAGACCGTGGCCCGGGTGCGGACGGCCGGGGCCGGGGAGGCGCGCGCCCACCTGCGGGTGTCCCTCCGGGGCCCGCTGCCCGCCGCCCTGGAGCGGGACGACCTGCCCGAGCGGGCGACCGCGCTCCTGACGTACGTCTGGGAGGAGACCGTACGGCCGTACTGGGAGCGCCGGCGGCGCGTCCTGGAGGCCGACGTGGTCGCGCGGACCGCGCGGGTGAGCCAGGGCGGCTGGGCGGCCGTGCTGGACTCGCTGCGGCCGGGGACGCGGTGGCTGGGGGAGAGCCGGTTCCAGGTCAACCTGCACGCGTATCCGTCGCGGGAGATCGCCGCCGGGGCCGTGCTGCTGTTCATGCCGGTCACGCCGAGCACCGGGTGGGTGTCGTGGGAGGGGCGGGAGCGGTACGCCGTCGTCTACCCGTGTCTCGGGGTGCTCGCCGAGGACCATGACCGGCGGCCCGTCCCGGCCGGGCTCGGGGCGCTCGTCGGGACCGCGCGGGCCGGACTGCTGGTGCTGCTCGGGACTCCCCTGAGCACGACCCAGCTGGTCGCCGTGACCGGGCAGAAGCTGGGGTCGGTGGGGCGGCACCTGCGGGTGCTGCTGGACGCGGGGCTGGTGGAGCGGCGGCGCGCCGGGCGGTCGGTGCTGTACGTGCGGACGGCGGCCGGGGAGGTGCTCGTGGAGGCGTCGGGGGCCGGTCGTCCGTGACCTGCCGGACGGCACCCGGCGGACTCCCGGTTTCCGGCCCCCGGTTCACGGGTGTTCGCGGCTTTTGCTGGACACGATCACGGGCTGCCCGCACCCGCTGCCGTGTCGTTCGGTGCCCGAGGGCGTACGGCAGCTCGGTGCGGGCCGGAAATCGACTCGTCGTGGTCCGGGGTCAGGTGGTCCTGGGTTCAGTGGGCGCCGAGTCCGCCGCCGCCGAAGGAGCCGCTGGAGCCCTTGCTCCAGCGCGGCCGGTCCTTGGAGTCGCTCGGCTTGGAATCGATGTTGGTCAGTTCGTAGGGGGTGAGTGGACGGCCGCCCTTGGGTGTCTTGGGCACCTCGGAGAAATCCCGGTTCTCCCGGAGTTCGTGCACCGGTCCCTCCGGCGGCAGCTGCGGCTGCTCCTCGGGGCGCGGCCGGGGGGACTCGCGGTACTTGACGCGGGAGGTCAGCCAGAAGCCGCCGCCGAGCAGTGCCAGGAGGGCCACGGCCACGATGAAGAGCACAAGGCTCATCAGGCCGCTCGCCGCGGCCAGCTGCATCGATGCGGTAATCATAGGAAAGGCATACCCCGCCCAGACCGGGACGAACCGGACACGGTCCGTGACCTGCATGGAACGCAAGGCGACACGCCGTCCGGGCCGGGGCGGCCCCCCTGGTGGACCTGCCGAACACCGCAACTTTTGCCCCCGCCTGTCCCCGCGGAAAGGTGTTTGCGGTTCGGTCGCCCGGCTACCCGCACGGTGTGACAGCGTCGACTTCGCAGCAGCAGCTCTACCGGTTCCTGGAGGACCGTTTCACCTGTGCCCAGGCGTGCACGGAGTGCGCCCGGGCCTGTGCGGTGCGCGCGAGCCTCGTCGACCCGGGCGGCACCGAGCACCAGGAGCGGGTCCGCCGGCTGGGCATCATGTGCGCCGAGGTGTGCGACGCCACCTGCCGGGTGCTGTGCGAGGAGACCCGGCAGGACGAGGAGGGGATCCGGGTCCGGCTGGAGTGGTGCCGCCAGGTCTGCCTCGAGTGCGCCCACGCCTTCGACGAGCAGCCCGGCGCCGAGTCGGCCGCGGCCAGCTGCCGGATCTGCGCCGAAGCGTGCACCGACTTCCTCGAGACGTTGAAGTGACTTCGGCCGGGCGCCGGAGGGAAAGCCGAATTCGCCCCGGACGCGCCATTCCCAATTTCTGAAACACGTTCTACGGTGTGCGCCGTCAGGACCGCCCTTGGGGACCCTGGAGGCGCCGTGCATCTCGACCACACGCCCGAGCAGCAGCGACTGCGCGCCGAACTGCGCGCCTACTTCGCCCGGCTGGTTCCGGACAACGCCTACGCCCGGTACGCCGACCCGGCCGCCCAGAAACGGTTCTACCGGGACACCATCCGCCGGCTCGGCGCCGACGGCTGGCTCGGCGTCGGCTGGCCGACCGAGTACGGCGGGCGCGGCATGACGGCCATGGAGCAGTTCATCTTCTTCGACGAGGCCGCACAGGCCGGCGTGCCGCTGCCGCTGATGGCGCTGAACACGGTGGGCCCGACGCTCATGCGGTTCGGCACCGAGGAGCAGAAGGCGTACTTCCTGCCGCGCGTCCTGTCCGGCGAGATCGACTTCGCCATCGGCTACAGCGAGCCCGACGCCGGCACCGACCTCGCGGCCCTGAGGACCAGGGCCGTACGCGACGGCGACACCTACGTCGTCAACGGGCAGAAGATCTGGACCACCAACGGCGACACCGCGGACTGGGTGTGGCTCGCCGTGCGCACCGACCCGGCGGCCCCGCCGCACAAGGGCATCACCATGCTGCTGGTGCCGACCTCCGACCCCGGCTACTCCTGCACGCTCATCAACACCCTCGCCTCCCACGACACCACCGCCAGCTACTACGAGGACGTCCGCGTCCCCGTCTCCCGCCGGGTCGGCGAGGAGAACCAGGGCTGGCGCCTGATCACCAACCAGCTCAACCACGAACGCGTCACCCTCGCCGCCCACGGCACCATGGCCGTCCGCGCCCTGCACGACGCCCAGCGCTGGGCCCGGGAGACCAAACTCGCCGACGGCCGCCGGGTCGCGGACCTGCCGTGGGTGCGCCGGCTGCTCGCCCGCACCCACACCCGGCTCGACGCGATGAAGCTCCTCAACTGGCAGATGGTCAGTGCCGTCGAGGAGGGCACGCTCACCCCGCAGGACGCCTCCGCCGTCAAGGTCTACGGCTCCGAGGCCCGCCGCGACGCCTACGCCTGGCTCATGGAGATCGTCGGAGCCGCCGGGCCGCTGAAGGAGGGCTCCGCGGGCGCCGTCCTGCACGGCGAACTGGAGCGCGGCTACCGCTCGGCCGTCATCTTCACCTTCGGCGGCGGCAACAACGAGATCCAGCGGGAGATCATCTCCTGGATCGGCCTGGGGATGCCCCGGGTGCGGCGTTAGCCTGCTTGTGACTGTGCCTCCGTGCGGTCAAGGCTTGGGCCGATCTGCACAACCCCGAGCGCGGCACTGTCCGCTTCGAACACGACCACTGCCTGAAGATGTGGGCTCTCACTCAACCCAGGATCGAAGCGGATCACCACGCTGTCCCAGACCGTCGTCCGCGCCCTGGCTGGCATGCTGCCCTCGCCCTCGGGTGTCCATCCCTGGACCGGGTGGATGTTTAGCGCGGGATGGGGAACGCAGCAGACGCTCAATGTGCACTTGGTGCAGCCTGACGCGTCGTGATGGAGGTCGCCGTCGACGTCGCCCGGGACGACCGCACCGCGTGCGCACGGACGTCGACGCGGCTCAGGTACCCCTGTTTGGTGAGTGACCCGCACCGGCCGACGCCGCGGTCAAGGGGAGGGCGGCGGGTTCAGCAGTGGGTTGAGCGGGTCGCCTCAGCCCGGCCCGCTGCTGAACGCTGCCGTGCTGTCGCCCTAGAGGGCTGGGGCCGCGGTGTCGGAAGATGTGGCACGGATGCGGTCGATGAGCGCTTCCATGCCAATCAGCCCGGCGTCCAGGCCGAGTTGCTGCAACCAGTTGCGGGGCGGTGGCCGACCTGGACAAGGGGTCATGGTCGGGCTCGTGATGGTAGGGCGTAGCTGCCAGCCCCCAGTGCTGGCCCGACAGCGAGCTTGGCTTTCTCGACTAGGGGGTGTCGTTTGGATCATCCCAGCGTCGCGGGGTCTGTCGGCAAGCGCTGTTCCTCACGGCCGGCCTGATCCACACGACACCCCTCGGCGCGACGCGGACGGGGCAAGCCGGACTGGTGCCGGCCCCGGTGAGGCTACTGCTGAGCGCCCCAACTCGTTGTGCGAGAGGTTGCGTCGGTCTGCTGAGGAATCTGCTGCTGGGGGACGGCCGTGTGTCCCCGCTGCCTGCGGAAGATCAGGAATGCGGATGCGTGGTCCTTGTGGTCGTGGCTGAACGAGGCCTGGTCCAGTTGCCAGCCGAGCTCTTCCACGGCTTCGATCTGCTCAGCCACGCCTGACAGCGGTCCCGAGAAGTTACTCTGGAGCGCGCCTTGGTTGACCCGACATACGAACACGGTACGGCCTTCAGCGATGGCGCGTTGCGCGTGCTCCTTGATGGCGTTCGCCTTGGCTTCTTTGATCCACCCCATGGTGTTCCCCTCCCCTTTGGCAGCCGTCGGCAGGGCGGCTGGCGAGGTGCACGGTAGCTGTCTGTCGGCTATCTCCGCACCCATGAGGGCCGGGCTTGTCAAGCGCCCACCCATGAGGGCCGGGCTTGTCAAGCGCGCAATGGTCCACCGGCCTCGGGTTTCGGGTTGTGGGAGCCGGTCCGAGGGAGTTGGACGTTCCTGGGGTGAAGTTGTGGTGGGCCACTGGCCGTTCGCGTCGGGGGTGGCTCCCGGGGACGGTGTGGTCGGCGTGGGGTTCACATGCACCCATTCGGCGTCTGGCCGGTGTGGTCGGCGCCATGACCGTGGTCCGGGGGCCGGGGCTGCTCAGTCAGGTGATCGAGCGCGGCGAGGCCGTCTCATGCGGAAGATGCGAGATTGCCCCGGGGGTCTGCGGGCGACCGGTGTGGGAGGGATTCATCGCGCGGCTCGTTTCCTGCGCTGCGGCCGCGCTTCGGTGGCTTGGAGGAGGTGGTAGGCCCGGGTGAGAAGCTTGCGGGCGATGGCGGTGGTGGCGATCTTCTTGCCGCGGCGGACGGTGATGGTCCGGTAGGTGTCGGCGAAGTCCGGGTGTCGCTTGGCGGTCTGCGCGGCCTCGCACAGGATCCACCGCAGCCAGGCGTCTCCCTGCTTGGAGATGTGGCCGTGGCGGACAGTGAGGTCCGAGCCGCGCACGGTCGGGGTGAGTCCGGCCCAGGCGGCGAGTTTGCGTGCGGAGGGGAAACGGGTGACATCACCGACCTCGGCCAGGATCACCAGCGCGGTGAGCGGGCCCACGCCCGGCAGGGCGGTGAGGACTTTGACCCGGGGGTCACCGCGGGCGTGCGCGGCGAGCTGCACGTCAAGGGCGTCGATCGGGATCTGCAGCGCGTCCATGAGCCGCAGGAGGTCGTCGACCACGCGGCGGGAGGCGTCCGGCAACTCGAGCGAGGCAAGCCAGATGCGCCCTGGTCCGGTGAAGAGCGATCCCGCCCGGTCGTGGCCCAGATCCGCGAGTACCGCGTGGACCCGGTTGCGCAGCAGTGTCCGCAGGCGTACGAGCTGGAAGCGGTGGCACAGCAGGGCCCGCTGCTGGCGCACTTCCAGCGGCGCGATCCACGCCTCCGGCAGGAGGTCGGCATGCAGCAGCCGGCCCAGCGTGGCGGCGTCGACCTTGTCGTTCTTGAGCCGGGCGGAGGCGATGGCCTTG
Source organism: Streptomyces sp. NPDC004561 (assembly GCF_053602155.1). Taxonomy (NCBI): domain Bacteria; kingdom Bacillati; phylum Actinomycetota; class Actinomycetes; order Kitasatosporales; family Streptomycetaceae; genus Streptomyces; species Streptomyces sp. NPDC004561. Next base: position 2,183 of record NZ_JBSGDB010000350.1, on the reverse strand, counting down.
CACTGCAGCGGATGCACCAGGTGCGGCTGATAGCCGTAGTCCTCCAGCAGTTCCACCAGCCACCCCCAGCCATAGGCGGCCTCGACGGCCACCGGAGTACCGATCGGAAGATCCCCGATCACCGAGAGCACCGTCTCGACCCCGTTGGGCACGTTCCGATTGATCCGGACCGTGCCGTCCTCGTCGAGGACGGCAATCTGCGACCGCTTGCGGTGCACATCGATACCGACGTAGACAGACATGGAGGGCCTCCTTCCCGAGCCCGTCGATACCCGGACGATAGGCATCGCCCGCCTGAGCACGGAAGGGGGCCCGGCCCCCATAGAGTCAGGAGAACGCTTGAGTGGCCAAGCAGCGGGCCGCTGGTGTAGCGAGTTCGCCGCACCATGGGCACTGGCCGCGCTGACAGGCCGCTGTTGTCTGCCGCTTGGGTGAAGTCCACGCCGGCGGGGTGTCTTCCATAGCGGCGGACCGGTCGGCTGGTCATGACGAACGACCAGCCGCCCCTGCCTCGCGAAAGGGTCCTGCAGATCCAGCCCGGCGAGTCCATCGAGGACCTCATCAAACGGCTCGTGGACACCGCGCCTGAGCCGTCGCCTCGCGTCATGGACCGGATCCGCGAGCTGCTCTGCACTGGTGTGACGGACCCCCCGTCTGACTCCACGCAATGACAGGCGTGGCCTCTACTGAGATTCCACCCGTGGTGTCGCAGACGGTGTGCCCCGGCACCCTGGTCCTTGGTAGGCCCGCAGTCCCGCGCGTGACTGGTCTCCTCCGCGCCCTGGATCAACGAGAACTGTGACCGAGGATGGCGAAGCTCAAGTCGGAATCTACGCGGAGAGTGTGAGTGCGAGGGTTTGGTCTTAACCTCGCGCTTTCATGAAGCGGGCTGTCCGACGGATGGTCAGGTAAGCGAAAAGTGCCTCTGACCAGCAAGAATGAGGATTGTCGAGGTCCTTGTTCCTGCCACTGTCGGAGGCACTTCCCAGGTGAAGAAGCGTATCGGGTTCTATCCACGTGTCCGCGTTGAGGGCGGTGGTCACGGGGTGGTGTCCCAGGCCGGGGCCGTGCTGCTGGTCGAGACCGCCCGCAAGGCCGGGCTGGACCAGGCGATATCGACGGCACTGATGCCCTGGCGACGTCCGCGGGCGGTGCACGATCCGGGGAAGATCCTGCTGGACCTGGCCCTCGCGGTCGCTGTGGGCGGAGACTGCCTCGCGGATGTCGGGATGCTGCGGGCCGAGCCGGCCGTGTTCGGACCGGTGGCCTCCGACCCGACGGTCTCCCGCCTGGTCGACACCCTGGCCGCCGCCGGGTCGAAGGCCCTGTCCGCGATACGGGCCGCGCGGGCCGAAGCCCGCGAGCGTGTCTGGAACGTCGCTAAGACCGCGGCTCCGGATGCCGCAGGGCAGGTGATCGTGGACCTGGACGGGGTGCTCGTGCTGGCCCACTCCGAGAAGCAGGACGCCACCGCGACCTGGAAGAAGACCTTCGGACACCATCCTCTGATGGGGTTCGTCGACCACGGAAGAGGCGGCAGCGGTGAACCGGTGGCCGGCCTGCTCAGGCCGGGCAACGCAGGCAGCAATACCGCCGCCGACCACATCACCACCACTCAACTCGCCCTGGCACAGCTGCCGAAGAGGTACCGGCGAGGCCGCCAGACGCTGATCCGTACCGACTCCGGCGGCGGCACCCACGAGTTCGTCGCCTGGCTCGCCCAGCGAGGCCGATGGCTGTCGTACTCGGTCGGCATGCCCATCACCGACGCCATCCACCAGGCCGTCCTCAAGGTCCCGACCGCCGCATGGACGGTGGCCGTCGAGCCGGACGGCGAGATCCGCGACGGCGCCTGGGTCGCCGAACTGTCCGGCGACTGCCTGAAGGGCTGGCCGAAGGGCATGCGCCTGATCGTCCGCAAGGAACGACCCCATCCCGGCGCCCAGTTGCGCTTCACCGACGCCGACGGCCTGCGGCTCACCGCGTTCGCCACCAACACCACCGGCGTCCCGATCGCCGCACTCGAACTGCGGCACCGCCAGCGCGCAAGGGCCGAGGACCGCATCCGCGCTGCCCGCGCCACCGGCCTGAACCGCCCCGGGTTCGGTAGAGATCTCAGATTGTGGTTGTGACCTGGGGTTTCGTGAGTTCCGTGTAGTAGTTGGCTTCGTACTCGACGGGCG
>NZ_JBSGDB010000349.1:0-9746 GCF_053602155.1 Streptomyces sp. NPDC004561 | reverse complement strand
GGCGAGGCGGCGGCGGGGTCGGGTCCGTCACTTGATGCCCGTCGTGGCGATCCCCTGGACGATCTGGCGCTGGAAGACCAGGAAGACCGCGATGAGCGGGATGAAGCCGAGGACCGAGGAGGCCATGACCTCGGCGTACTGGGGGCTGGTGGGGTCCACCAGTGAGGCGAGGCCCACAGGGATGGTCTGGGACTTGGTCTGGCTGAGGACCAGCAGCGGCCACAGGAACGAGTTCCAGGAGCCGATGAAGGTGAGGATCGCGACCGTGGACACCGCCGGCCGGCAGATCGGCATGCAAACGGTGGCGTAGACCCGCCACCAGCTCGCGCCGTCGATGCGGGCCGCCTCGATCAGTGCCGTGGGGATGCCGCGGAAGAAGGAGTGGAAGACGAACACCGAGATCGGTGCCGCGACCGACGGCAGGATCAGCGCCCAGAACGTGCCGAGCAGGTGGAACGACCGGTACTCGATGAACTGGGGCAGTACCAGCGCCTCGGTCGGCAGCATCAGTCCGGCCGTGACGACGGCCATGACCAGGCCCCGGCCGCGGAAGCGCAGGAAGGCCAGCGCGAATCCGGCCATCGAGCAGAAGGCCACCGTGAAGATGACGGCGAGCACCGAGATCACCAGGCTGTTGAGGTACCAGGTGCCGATCGGATGGTTGTCCCAGGCGGTCGAGTAGGCATCCAGCGACCAGCCGCCGGCGAAGATCGATGTGGGGCTCTGGGTGATGGACGCGTCGTCGCGCAGCGAGGTGATCAGTGCCCAGACGAAGGGCACCAGCCAGATCAGGGCGAACAGGGTCAGGCACACGGCGCAGAGCCGGTTGAAGAGCTTGGCGCCGTTGACCGCGCCCTTCGGTTCGGCGGACTGCGGCTGGGTGATGGTGGTCATGGGTCCTCCGCTCAGGCCGCGCTGCTGGTCGCGCGACGGCGCCGCAGCCCGTACCAGGCCGCCGAGATCGCGACGATGATGACGAAATACACCATGGTGGCGGCAGCGCCGTAGCCACCTCGGTAGGCGGTGAAGCCGGTGTCGTAGATGTACTCGATGACCGGTCGGGTGGATTGGTTGGGTCCGCCGCCGAGCAGCTGGTAGATCTGGTCGAACACCTTCAGCGAGGCGAGGATCTGGAGGATCAGCACCAGGCTCGTGGTCCGGCCGAGCAGCGGCACCGTGATGTGGCGGATCTGCTGCCAGGGGCTCGCGCCGTCGATCGCCGCCGCCTCGTAGACGTCCGCGGGGACGTCCTGGATCGCGGCGGTGTAAAGGACGAAGTTGAAGCCGAACGTCCACCACACGGTCATCAGCACGACGGCGGTCCAGCCGCCCGAGGTGCTGCCGATGAAGTCCGGCACCGGCAGTCCGACGGCGTCGAAGACCTTCGGTATGAGGCCGATCTGCGGGGTGTACATCCACAGGAAGACCAGGGTGACCACGGAGGACGGCACGACGTACGGCACGAAGAAGGCGATGCGGTAGAAGAGCCGGCCGCGGCGTATGCGCGAGGCCAGGATGGCGACGCCCAGCGCGAGGATCACCAACGGGGGCGTGGTCAGCAGCGTGAAGAGCACCGAGTGCCACATGCTCTCCCAGAAGAGGGAGTCGGTGAGCACCTCGCGGTAGTTCGACAGGCCGACGAAGTCCCCGAGGCCGCTCTTGACGGTGGTGGTGTTGAAGAAGCTCAGCACCACGCCGACGAGCAGCGGGCCGACCAGGAACAGCAGGTAGATCACGAGGAAGGGGGCGGTGAGCAGCCTGCCCGCCCGGCGTTCGGAACGGGTGGGCCGGTCGGCGGCGAGGCCCGTGGGGGCCGCGGCGGGTGCCGGTCGCGTCGAGACGACGGTCGTCATGGTGACTGCCTCCTACTTCATCGTGACCGGCGGTCGGGACGTGGTGTACCGCTTCAGGGCGGAGCGCATCGCGCCCGCCATGCCCTTGGGCGAGATCCGCCCGGCGAGCGCCTCGATGACCGTTCCGCCGATCACGCCCTGGAAGTCCGAGCCGGCGCCGGTGTACCAGGCCACCGGGTCGTACTGGGCGTCGAATGCGGCCTGCACGTAGTTGCGCTGCGGCGACAGGTCGAGGAACGCCTTGCTCTTCTGCGTGGGCAGCCAGGCCGGGATGTGCCCGCCCTCGGCCCACACCGCGCTGCTGTCGAGCAGGCTCTTGACGAACTTCGCGGCGTTGCGGGTGCGGGTCTCGTTGCCGCGGTCGTTGCGCGGCAGGATCAGCGCGTGCGAGTCGGCGTACGCCACCGGCTTCGAGCCGAGCAGCGCCGGGAACGGCACCACGTTGAACTTCAGGTTCTTGACCTGCCGGTACGTCGGGATCTGCCACTCGCCGTCGAAGAGGAATCCGGCCTTGCCCGTGCTGAAGAGGGCGTTGGCGCCGGCGCCGGTGAGGCTCTTCGGCATCAGGTTCGGACCGGTCAGGCTCTGCATGAAGGCGACCGTCTCCCGCATCGCCTCGTCGTCGATGGCGATCTTCGTCCCGGAGTCGGTGACGATCGGGCCGGCGAGGCCAGAGTAGATCATGCTGAAGAAGCGCCAGGCCGTGGACGGGTCGGCGGTGATCGACATGACCGCGCCGTACTGGGCGCCGCCCGCGTTCTTCATCGCCTTCACCGCGCCGACGAAGTCCTCCTTGCCCTTGAGGGGCACGAGACCGTCGCCGGCGGAGTTCAGCAGGCCCGCCTTGCGGGCGATGTCCACGTTGTAATAGAGGACGAAGGGGTGCGTGTCCAGCGGGACCGCGTACACCGTGCCGTCCACGGTGGCCTTCTTCCAGGCCGCCGGGGTGAACTTGTCCTGGGTGACACCCAGTTCCCCGAGGGGGGTCCGCTCGATCGGCTGCAGCAGGCCGGAGGAGGCCAGCAGCGGAAGCCGCGAGAGGTGGGTGATGCCGACGTCCGGCGGCGTGCCGCTCGCGGTGGCCAGTGCCAGCTTCGTGTAGTACGGATTGCCCCAGCCCAGGATGGTCGCCTCGACCGTCGTTCCCGGGTTGGCCTTCTGGAACGCCTTCTCCATCAGCACCATGTTGGCGCCGTCACCACCGGTGAAGAGGTTCCAGAAGATGACATCCGCCGTGTTCGGCTGCGAGCCCGTCAGGCCGGACGCGAGCGGGGAGGAGCACGCCGCGAGCCCTCCGGTCAGGGCAAGGCCACCACCGAGGGCAAGAAACCGTCGGCGCGCCATCGCTCCGCTCATAGGGGTATTCACCTCGTTACTTCGATGTGAACTCGATGGCGCAGACCTTGGCACACGTTTTGCAACGATGCAATACATCGATCGGAAGAAGCCCGCCGGGCCACTGAAGCGACGCCGTCGACTCGTCTCCCGCGATCCCGCCGACCCATCTCCCGTGACCCACCGCCCGGTTCCACGACCCCCCGAGGCCAGTTCCGCGACCCCTCCGAGGCCAGTTCCGCGACCCCTCCGAGGCCGGTTCCGTCACTCCCCCGAGGCCGGTTCCACAGCGGCGCAGGAAGCGGTTCCGGGGCGGCGCGGGGCATGGTTCCGGGGCGGCGCGCGCTCCTCACCACGCCGGTCAGCGCTCGAACCACACTCCCCCACACCCTCATGAATCGCGCATCCTCGGGATGCGGGCGCGCCGCGCCCGACGCGCCGGACCCACCCTGCACCTGCCGGGCCGTCGTACACCGCGACAGGCGTCAGCGGGACAGGCGTCACCTCGCGCGCCGGGCCCCGGTTCACTCCTGCGGGGGCTCACGGCGCGAGGACTCCCGGACGACCAGCCGGTACGGCGTGGCCTCCTGAGGGGCCGCCACCATCGCTCCCACCTGCGCGTCCTCGCCGGACACGTCCTCCTCGGACCCTCCGGGGCGCTGCATCTGCTCCTCCAGCAGGGCCAGCGAACGCTCGGCGATGGCGTCAAGATCAGGGGCGATGGAGCTGAGCGGCGGGTGGGTGTAGGCCGACTCCTGGATGGCGTCGATGCCGACGACGGCGACGTCCTCGGGCACCCGTACCCCGAAGGCGTCCAGGGCCCGCAGCGCGCCGACGGCGAGCGCGTCGTTGAAGGCGAAGATGGCGTCGGGCAGCGGGCCGTCGCCCTCCAGCAGCTCCCGCACGGCCGCGTAGCCCTGGTCCCTGGTCCAGTCCTCGACGGGTACGACCAGCCAGTTCACCCGCCGTACCCGGGCCGCCGACATCGCCTGCTCGTACCCCTCGGTGCGCTGGCGACCGTTCTCGCTGCCGTTGCGGCCGAGTGCGACGATCCAGCGGCAGCCCTGCTCCAGCAGGTGCTCGACCGCGGTGCGGGCGGCCTCCACGTTGTCGATGCCGACCCGCGGGAACTGGTCGCCGACACTGTGCTCACCCAGCATGACCAGCGGAAAGTCCGGCTTCTTTGCGGCGATGTCGCTCGCCGGCAGGGTCAGGGCGCTCAGCAGCACACCGTCGGCGACATTGGTCAGGCCGCCCTCGAGGATCCGCCGCTCCACCTCGCTGTCGCCCGCGGTCGACTCGACGAGCACCGTGATGCCGCGCCGGCCTGCGGCCCGGATCACGGCCTCAGCGAGCTCGGCGAAGTAGGGCTCGGCGACGAAGGGCACCGCAAGGGCGATGAAGCCCGTGCGGCCCGAGCGCAGGCCGCGGGCCAGGTAGTCCATGCGGTAGCCCAGCTCGTCGAGCGAGCGCTGTACCTTGGCGCGGGTGTCGGGGCTCACGTGCGAGTAGCCGTTGACCACGTTCGACACCGTCCGCACCGACACGCCGGCGTGCTCGGCCACGTCCCGCATCCGCACCTTGGCCACTGGGGCCTCCTTCCCGTCGTGTCGGCACTCAGAGCCTGCCGGCTGGCCTCGATCGGGCGCCCGACAGGCTCTCAGAGTCTGCCGCACCGGAGAGCCCGGACTCATCGTCGCATCCCACCGGAGCCTTGCATCGATGCAAAAGATCACTCATGATGACAGGGCTTCGATCGTAGAAACGCCTATGCCGGGAATTCCGGATAAGCCAGGAGGAGGATCTGTGAAGGCGAGCGAGCAGGACGGGACGTATCCGAGGCCGATCCTGCAGCGGGAGCAGTGGCACAGCCTCGACGGCGTCTGGGAGTTCGGGTACGACGACGCCCGCGAGGGCGAGCGCGATGCGTGGTTCTCCGAGGAGGCGACGGGTGCGTTCGACCGGGAGATCACCGTCCCCTTCCCGCCCGAGGCCCCCGCCTCCGGCATCGGTGAGACCGCTGCGCACGCGGTGGTCTGGTACCGCCGCCGCATACCCCACGACGTCCTCGCCGTCAGCGGCGGCGAGCGGGCGCTGGTGCACTTCGGAGCCGTCGACCACCGGGCCAAGGTCTGGCTGGACGGCCGGCTGGTGGCGGAGCACGTGGGCGGCCAGACGCCGTTCACCGCCGACGTGACCGATGCGCTGCGCCCCGGCGCCGACGAGCACGTGCTCGTCGTCCGCGCCGAGGACGACCCGGCCGACCTGGCACAGCCGCGCGGCAAGCAGGACTGGCAGGACCGGCCGCACGCGGTGTGGTACGAACGGACCACCGGCATCTGGCAGACCGTGTGGACCGAGACCGTCGCGGGTCTGCACGTCACCGACCTGGCCTGGATCCCCGACCCGGCGCGCGGCGTCGAGGCCGAGATCACCCTGGCCTCGGTGCCGGCCGCCCCCGTGAGCGTGGAGATCGTGCTGAGCCATGGCGGCGAGGTGCTCGCCGAGTCCACCTCTGCGGTACGCACCTCGCGCAGCCGCATCGACCTCGTCGTCCCCGCCCTGCGCAACGGCATCGACCGCGAGGACCTGCTGTGGAGCCCCGAGCGGCCCACCCTGATCGACGCGCGGGTGACCGTCCGCGACGCCGCCACCTCCGAGGTGCTCGACACCGTCGTCAGCTACGTCGGTCTGCGCAGCGCCGGTGTCGGCCGGGGCGCCTTCCTGCTCAACGACCGCCCCTATTACATGCGTTCGGTACTCAACCAGGGCTACCGCCCCGACACCCTGATCGCGAACTCCGGCACCGCCGAACTGCGCCGCGAGGTCGAGCTGATCAAGGCGATGGGCTTCAACGCGGTCCGTATCCACCAGAAGGCCGAGGACCCGCGCTTCCTGTACTGGGCCGACCGGCTCGGCCTGCTGGTGTGGGGCGAGACCGGGGCCGCGTACGAGTACGGCACCCAGGCCGTGGAACTGCTCACCCGTGAGTGGCTCGACATGGTGCGGCGCGACCGCAGCCACCCCTCGATCGTCACCTGGGTGCCGGTCAACGAGAGCTGGGGCTGCTCCGACATCGCGAACGACCCGGCGCAGCAGGCCTACACGGTCGCGCTCGCGAACCTCACCCGCGCCCTGGACCCGACCCGCCCGGTCATGTCCAACGAGGGCTGGGAGCACACCGACAGCGACATCATGGGTGTGCACGACTACTCCTCGGACCCCGGGCTGCTCACCCGCCGCTACGGCGACGCCGCCGGGTTCGAGGCACTGCTGGCCTCGCCGGGCCCGGCCGGGCGAACCCTCTCGCTCGACGCGCGGCAGACGGAGCGCTACCGCACCGGGGAAGTCCCCCTGATTGTCACCGAGTTCGGCGGTCTGTCCGTGGGCGCCGAGGAGGACGAGTTCTCCTACACGCGGACCAGCTCCGACACGCAGTACGCCGCCCTGCTCGGCGACATCTTCGGTGTGCTGCACACGAGCCCGATCGTCGCGGGCTTCTGCTACACGCAGTTCATGGACACCGCCCAGGAGACCAACGGCCTCCTCTACACGGACGGTTCGCCTAAGCTGCCGCTGGAGACGATCCGCCGCATCGTCACCGGCACCGATCCCGCCCCCGAGGAGAAGCCCGAGTCTCCGGCCCTGGCCAACTAGGTTGGATTTACCAGCGACGTTGTAGACACGGCTGATCGGGGGGTGGTCGCCGAATGCGGTGTGGCTGCGGTGGTAGTGGTAGGTGTGGAGGATGTGGGGCCCCGCCACTACGCCGGGGCTGCGGCCGGGCCGGACTCGGCGTATCGGTCGGCCCACCGCTTGGCGGTGGGCCAGGACACGTGGTAGCGCTCGGCTGCACGGGCGACCGGCCACCGTCATCGACAATCAGACGCGCCAGGCGCAGACGGGCATGAGGCGTCGAAGCAGCGTGAGCCAGGCCTCCTGGTTGGCGGAGCGGTTCCTCGACAGCTCCACTCCACAACGGAGGCCTTCGCCCGTCACCTGATTCAGACGGCGTCAAAGCACAAACTCGACCAACCTGCCTCGGCAGTACGCCCTAGACCAGCAGGGCGATCCGGTCGGGGTCGTAGACCACCCAGCGCGGCGTCGGGACGCCGGACAGGCGCAGGCGGCACAGGGTGGTGCCACCTGGGCCGGTCCACCAGGCGGTGATGGTGCCCGGCAGCGGCCATCCGCCGTGATCGGAGACGGCCACGAGCCGGTAGGTGTGCTCGATCCGGTCGTCGGGGCCGGGCGAGGGGCATCCCGTCGCCAGTTCCTCCAGCAGGCGCTTCGCCGTGGACTCGCGTCGCATGGTCGGTCCTCCCCCTCGGATCCGTCAGCAATACTTTCATTATTACGCAACTGACGCATTGTTTCCTGATGGTGCCGCTCTGTCAGCCGGCGCCGCCTGCCGGAGGCCGGCCGTCCTCGGCGGGTGCCGCTCGGTGTCAGGTCGCCAGTCGCCACCGCCGAAGTCGCTCCCGCCGTCGGAGCCGAAGTCCGCCGAAACTGCCTCTGAAGTCCGAGGCGTTGAAGTCCGCGCCGGAGAACTCGCCGCCCTCCGGCAGGTCGCCAGTCCCCAGGAAGCCGTCGCCACCGTCAGCGAAGGCCGAGGGCGCGCTGAGCAGGCTGCCGAGCAGGGTGCCCGCGAGCACGGCGCCGACGACACCTCCGGCGCCGCCGAAGTAGCCGCCCGCCCAGAGGGCATAGGCCGGGCCCGCGTTCCAGTACGGCTGGGGCCCTGATCGGTGGGGGCCATGCAGGTCAGCGGCTGTCGTGCCCGAGTAGCAGACCGACCCCGTCTTCACCGTCGCCGGCGAAGAACTGGGCTTCGCACGACGGTATCCTGATCATCGGCCTGATCGGGATCATCCTGTGGCGGCCCTGCCGGATCGCGCGCGAGTCGACCGACCTGTACAGCACTATCGTCGCCAGCGGGATGCCGCCTGGCTCGCCTTCCAGTCCTTCGGGAACGTCGGCATGGCGCTCGACGTTATGTTTTGGGGGCCCCGTCGCGTTCGTCTCCTACAGCGACTCGTCCATGTTCGCCGTGTGGGTGACCGTGGGGCTCCTTCAGTCGACAAGGGTCCAGCAGCCCGTGCAGGAATAGTGCCCAGTGCCGAGTCCCTGGGCCAGGCCCTACGTGTGCTTCCCCAGTGTCACTGCCAACCTCGAGGTGCCCCCCGGCCCCGACTCGGATACGGCCCCCGCCCCGGAACCCGGCGCCATACGCGTCCAGCCCTGGTCCGACTCGGTGCTGCTCCAGTGCCGGCGGTCGAACGTCACGGAGGTGGTGTGCAGCGTGGTGGCGTGGCAGACCAGCCACAGGGCGAGGGACCAGCCCGTGGCCGCCTGGTTGGTCGCGATCGGGTAGCTGACGCCGGCGCCGCCGGTCGCGGGTACGGCGGACGGCGCCCGGCCGAACTCCCGCCGGACGGCCGCCGCGACAGCGTCACCGGTGCCGTCCTCGTGTACGGCGTCCGCCGCACCGTTCTGCCCGGCGGAGGCTGTCGGATCGGCTGCGCTCACCGTGCAGCTCAGCGCGGGCCCTTCCTGTCCCGTGAGCACGTCGGCCAGCGTCGTGGCCATGGCCTGGTGCTGTGCGTAGGCCTCCGGGTAGCCACTGTGCTGGACCTGCTGCGCGGCTTCGGTGACCGGCAGATCGACGTAGTCCGGCACCTTGACCAGCGCGTCGAAGAACCTGCCCGACGCGTAGACGGGATCGCGGATCTGCGCGGCGCTGCCCCAGCCCTGGGACGGGCGCTGCTGGAACAGGCCGAGAGAGTCCCGGTCCCCGTACGCGAGATCGCGGAGCTTGGACTCCTGGATCGCGGTCGCCAGGGCGACGGTGACGGCCCGTTCGGGAAGACCGCGCGCGTGCGCCACGGCCGCGATGGTCGCGGCGTGGGACGCCTGGTCCAGATCGAGCGTGACGGTCGCACCGTCCGTGCCGTGCGCCGTGCATTGGTCGGACGGCGCCGAGCGGATGAACCGAACGGCGAGATAGCCCACGAGCGCGAGGACCACGCCCACCCCGATCACCACCGACCACCGCCCGCGGCGCCCCCACCTGCGTGCTGCCGCCACGCCAACCCTCCTCTTACCCACCCTCGGCTACAGTTCAATTGCGCTATTGCGCAACCATATAACTTTGTTGGCCGCGGTCCGGAGGGGGACTCCGGCGGCCGACCCGATCGAGGGGGAAGGCATGACTGGTCGGCGTGGACCGACGAGGCTGGCGGTGCGGCCAGGCCGGTCGGGGGGCATGAGCGACCGGAACCTGGAACTGCTCCTGGTTCTCGGCGCGATCGCCATCTGCCTGTACGGATACGTGGAGACGAACCTCGCCGTGTCCGGGAAGCTTCCACCCAGCACGGCACTGACGTGCCTGGCCGCGGCCGTGCTGCCCGTCGTGTGCCATGTCACCGTACGCCGGTTCGCGCCCCACGCCGATCCGCTGATCCTGCCGCTCGCCACCCTGCTCAGCGGCCTGGGACTCGTCCTCATCCACCGCCTCGACATCGCCTACGCGGCACACTACCGCCACTCGACGCCCGC
>NZ_JBSGDB010000348.1:0-9746 GCF_053602155.1 Streptomyces sp. NPDC004561 | reverse complement strand
GGGTGGCGCCCCGTTCGGCCAGAACGGCCAGGCGGTCGGCGGTGGCCGTGGCGGGCGACGCCTCGACGGAGAGCGCAATCGCGCGCAGGTCGGCTCCCATCCGGTACTCGGCTATGTCGCACAGGCGCTGGAGTTCGCCGGCGGTGAGGAACGTGGGTGTGCCGCCGCCGAACGCGGCCGTCGCGAACCGGATGCCAGGAGTGTCGCCGAGGGCCTCGCGGACCGTCGCCGCCTGGCGCTCCACGGCGTCCAGGTAGGCGGTCGTCAGCCCGTCGGGAGCGCCGATCCGGGTGAACAGGTTGCAGAAGCCACAGCGCACCTCGCAGAACGGTATGTGCAGGTAGAGAGAGAGCGCATCCTTGGGCTCCTGCTGCCACAGGGTGCTGAGTGAGGGGCGGTCGGGCAGGCGGCGGTAGGCGGTCTTGTGCGGGTAGGCGTAGACGTAACTCTGGTACGGGCTTTCGCCGGTGGTCTGCGGTGTGCGCGTCATCCGGTGGCCTCCGCGGACGTGTGCGCCTGGTCGGGGGCGGTGTCCTGAACACGGCCCGGTTCGAGGAAGAAGTGCGCGTAGGGCACCGTCCAGACGGACTCGTGCCCGAGGCGGTGTCCGGTGTAGCCGTCGTCCCCGTAGGCCGTGCCGTGGTCGGAACAGACGATGGCGAAGCAGCGGCGCCGGCTGCTGGCCGCTTCGAACAGCCGGCCGATGTGCCGGTCCACGTATTCAAGTGCGGCGGCGTGGGAGGCGAGGGTGTCCCCTGCCTCGCGGTGCGCGCCGGGCAGGTGGAACCAGTTCGGCTGGTGCAGGGCCGATACGTTGAGGAAGAGGAAGAGGCGCCGGTCGGCGGGCAGCCGGCGTACGACGGCCTCGGCGCGCGTCACCTGCGACTCGAACGACGTGGGCGAGGCGACGCCGAACTCCGGCTCCCAGTGGGATTCGTGGAACATGCCGGGCAGAACGGAGCCGAGCGGGCCCTGCTTGTTGAAGAAGCCCACCCCGCCGATGCAGACGGTGTGATAGCCGGCCTTGGCGAGGCCGGAGACGAGGTCGGGGGTGTCGTAGACATAGGTGCCGTCCGCGGTGGTCTCGCTTCCCCCGAATCGCGCGGCGAACAGGCGTGGGTGCGGGCCGGGAGCCGCTGGTGTCGGTAGAAAGCCGGCGAAGATGGCCTGGTGGGAGGCGTAGGTGAAGCTACCCGGTGCGTGCCTCTTCTCCCAGAGTCCGCCTGGCAGATGGCGCGCCAGGTGTGGGATGCGGCCCGCCGCCGCGAGTGCGGCCGCCACGTCGTGACGCAGGGTGTCGAGGGTGACGAGCAGGAGGTCGTGGCTGCCGACGATCCGGTTCATGTCCGGCGCCCCGGCGGGATCCGGGGGCAGGTCGGCAGGCGTCGTGTCAGGCGAGGGCATGGGGGGTCTTCGTTTCCTTCTCGGGCGAGTGGTGCATGGGTGCGTGCCGGGCCAGGGCGGCTGAGACCTGCGCCGCGTGCGTGTCGAGTCCCTCGGCGCCGCTCCCGGGCAGGCCGGTCAGCCCGGGCAGCAGGTCGCCGAAGGCGTTCACCTCGCCGACGGCCACGCGGCGCCAGCCGATCGCGGGCAGCAGGTCCACTCCGACGCACAGGGTGCCCGGGAAACAGGCTGCGGCCTGCTCGCACACGCCGAGGACGTCCGTCCAGCGGGCGCCCGCCCTCTCCATTACGGACCGGGCGGCCTCGAGGTCCCCGCGGCGGCCTCCCAGGTGCAGGTTGGTCAGCGGGGACGCACTGGTGCGCACGACGGCGTGTGTGGCCTTCCCGGCCACCACGACGACCCGCAGGTCGGCGGTCCGTCCGGCTTGGGATGCCTTGGGAAGCCAGCGCTCCAGGTGCAGGCCGTCGGGGGCCAGGGTGTCGACGATGGCCGCGATCTGCCGCTCGTCCGCGTAGCGGCGGATGCGCAGGGAGTTGAACAACCGCCCTTCCGGCGAGAGTTCGACCGAGGTGGTGGCCCGGACGCGGCCGTCCCCGGCGCTTTCGACCGCCAGCACGCCGGAGGCGGACGAGCCGTGCGCGAGCTTCACGAACAGCCGTGGCATCCGGTGCTCTTTCATCAGCGCGCGGACATCGTCCCAGCCGCGCACCGGCGGCGCGGCGGCACCGGAGGTGGGTGAGCAGGGGACGGGTACGCCCGCGGCGGACAGCACGGCGTGGCAGCGACGTTTGTCGAACAGGACGGCGAGCTCATCGTGGTCGTCCAGGCGGATGCCGCCCCGCAGGCCGCGCAGCACGGACGTCAACGTCGCGTACCAGCGGGCCGAGCCCTCCACCCGGGTCGGGTCCATGGGGCCGCGCAGCAGCCGGTCGACGGCCGGGGTCTCACCCGGGGAGTCGAGCCGGACGATCTCGTCGGCTGCGAAGTCGGCACCGCCGGTGCGCAGGAGCTGCGCCCAGGCCACGACACGTGGGGCCGGCAGGCCGGCGGCGCGCACCGCCTGGTCGAACAGCGCCACGCGGCGGTTCTCGGGATTGGCGACCACGGCGAAGCGCACCGTGCCCCGCTGCCGCTGGTGTTCGTGGTGCGGGGCCACTTACTCACCCACGGCCACGTAGCGACGCGTCGCGCTGTCACCGACCTGGTGCCAGTAGGCCTCGCCGCGGTCGAGGGCGAGCTCGACGCCCGCGGGTTCCAGCGCCTGGCGGATGCGGTCCAGCAGGGGCTCGCTGATGTAGTGGTGGTGCAGATCGAGCTTCTTCAGATGCGTCAGGGGCCGGCCGCTCAGGAGGGCCGCAGCGCCCTCGTCCGTCAAAGTGCCCATGGAAAGATCGAGCGTCTCGAAGCGGTCGACCACCGGAGCGGACGCGACGGCCGCGGCGACGGCGTCCTGTATCTCGCTGTTGCGCAGCGCCAGACTGCGCAGGCGGGGCAGGTGAGTCCCGGACAGGATGGGCTCCAGATCGGCCACCTCGGTGTCACCGCCGTAGTCGGGCGTGCCCAGCCACAGCTCCAGGTGCTCCAGTGCGGGGAGATCGCTCGCACCGACACCGCGCACCACCTCCGCGGGCAGCCCGCCGGCCTGCATCGTCAGCCTGCGGAGCCCGGTGTGACGCACGGCGGGGAACTCCAGGTACGATCCGCCGCGCACGCCGAACTCCGCCAGCTCGGGGAAACCGGCCAGGAGCGGAGTGACGTCCGTCTGGGGGATCCAGGAGATCTCGCTCTCCTCCGGGGTGATGTCGCCCAGGAACACCGCGCGTAGGTCGGGAAGACGGTCACGAGCGGCGAGCAGGGCCTCGATCACAGGGGAGGAGTCGAACTCGTACGCCTCCCCCCAGGGTCCGACGACCAAGGCGTGCACACGGGTGGTGTCGACCGTGTCCAGGAAGCGGGCGAACTCGGCCTGCCATTCCTCCGGACTCTCGTCGAGGTCGACGGCGACACGCCAGGCACAGGACTCCGGTTCCGGCAGGTTCCGTGGGCCGGTCGATCCCGGCACGGCCTCGGCTCTTCCGGGCAGTCGCTCCCCGCGCGTGGACCAGCCGCCCAGGCCGCTGTCCGGCCGGCTTGGCGCCCGAACGGCATGCAGGATCCCGTCCGCCGCAATCCGCACAACTGGTCGGAAAGCTCCTGCGGGTTACCGAAGATCCGGTGCGTTACCCGTTGTGGGGCCCGAACGGCGGGAGCGGTGGCCGAGCCGGTGCCGATCCCTCATGCCGGCCGGCCACGGCGGCGGCCAGTGCCAGAATGGCCTCGACTTGCGCGATCTGAAGGTTCACATCGGTGGGCCCTCGCCCCCTGATGAAGCCTCTCACCGGCGTCAGCGCGTCGATGGCAGCCTGGGCGTGCTCCTCGTAACTGGCCACGAAACGGTCCCCCTCACCTTGATCACACAGGCGCTGCAACGTACCACGCCGGGTCCGGAGGCCCCGGTCGGCCTCCCACGGATGAGGTGGTGCGCCAGCGCCGCCGCGCTCTCCACCTGGCTGGTCGTCACCACCATCGTCGCCGTCGTTGGGCTCGTCTCCATTCCCGGCGATGCTCAGTTGGCCGAGCTCGAGGCGTACTCATCCTGACGTACCGTCCCATTCGCTGCGGCGGGTGACCGTGCTTCGTGTACGGCCACCCGCCGCGCAGTGTGTTGATGCGCCCCAGGAGGGGATACAGCAGGGCTGATGCGTTCTCACTCAGCGAGACCCACTGGTAGTGGGTGCCTGCGACGGGACGGGCGGGTCGTCCGGGTTGGACATGCGGCCTCAGAGGACTCGCCATGAGTCGTCGCTGATGCCCAAGTCTTCTCGGGCTCGCTCGTGGTACTTGTTCAGGAGTTCGTGGAACTCGCCAACCGCGGAGGAAGGTTCGTGTGCGCGCGCCTGTCCCAGGATCTCCCACAGAGCCACATTGACGTGATGCGCTGCCATGACAGCTTGAGGATCGGCCAGCAGTACGAGTGCTTCGAAGAGAGCTGAGCGCCTGCGCTCGCCTTCTTCCATCATGGTCGTGAACTCCCTGCTGGCCTCTGAGCCCTCCTCTGCCAACCAGGAGCGTTTCGCGGCGTCAACCACCTCCTTCACGCATGCGGCGTACTCGATGTACGTGTCAAGTTTTCGTTGGTCCCAGCGAGTTGCCATGGTGCGTCGGTGCTTGGCGCGTTCGGCCATGGTGACGGACAGGTACGAAGTCAGGGCTCCGACGAGCACGCCCGCCAGCGTTACTATCTGGCTGATCATGCCAGTGACCGTATCGCCAGGGGAACCCACGAGACCGACCGGCTGAGTCAACGTCTCCACCAGCTCGTACCACGAGGGCGACGCCGCGCCTTGCGATCAGCGGTTTGATGCCGCGTTTCCACAGCAGGCGGCGGTACTTGTCGAAGTCGTAGCCACGGTCGGCGTACACGCCACGGGGCTTGTGGCGGGGCCGTTCCCGCAGGCCTCGAATCGGCGGGATCCCATCCAGCAGGGGCAGAAGCTGGGTGATGTCGTTGCGGTTCCCGCCGGTGAGTGTGACGGCGAGCGGGTTCCGTGGCCGTCGACGATCAGATGATGCTTGGAGCGGGGGCGGGCGCCGGTCGACGGGCGAGGGGCCGACGTGACCCTCCCTTTTGGTCCTCGGCTTGGGGCGCAGGGGGAGCAGTCAGGGGCCACTGCACGGCGCATACATCCGCTCGGACCGGGCACGCACGGGTTGGGGCATGGGTGAGCAACGCGGCGGCACGGCGGGATGACCGTGCCGCCGCGTTGCTCCGTTCCCATCCGGCATGCCAGCCTCGTTTGCGGCGGAGAGGCGGGACCAGGCTCATCTGTGGTGCGGGCTGCGGCTCCTACGCCTCGCGAGTCGTGGGCACGAGGTCAGGAGGGCCTCTCGCTGCTGAACGAGGCGGGCTGGGTAGCGAGGACCGACAACGCACGGTCGGCCGCAGGACAGCCCGCGTCCCTCCGACGTGAGAGCCGGCCTGAATTCCTGAACCGTTGCGACGACAGTGGCAGGCGGGTGATCTCGGCGCTGCCGTTCGCGGGATTGTCTGCGTGGACGGGTCCGCGAACGGCAGCGTTTCGTCCTGGTTGTGGGGGACGGCTGGGAGGACTCTGGAAAGCGTGCCGAGGAAGACCGTCCCGAGATGCAGTCAGTGCGGGAGTCCGCTCCCCGAGGGCAGCCGCCGCTCACGTCGGTACTGCTCAGCGGCTTGCCGTACGAAGGCGTGGCGGTGGCGGAGCAATGTCGAGTTTGCTGCCGCGCAGCGGGCGGACACCGCGTACCGTCGGACGAAGGTCCGGTGCCCGGTCTGCAAGGGATGGTGGTTCGTCGGTGAGGCCCCGGGCCGGAGCCGTAAGCGGGTGGACGCTGTGTACTGCTCGCCAAGGTGCCGGACCCGTGCCTATCGCCTGAGGCGTATGCGGTCAGAGAGCGTCACTGTGCCCCGACATCCAGGAGCACATCGGGCGCAGCCCTCGGAAGGCGATCGCTGATCGGGAGGCAGCGGCCTATTATCCGTCCGGCTGGGTGGCCGTGTTTCCGAACGCTTCCGTGGCGCCGCCTTCGGCCTGCTGGGAGGAGGGGGGTTCAGCGAAGCTGTAGGGCGGCAGCGGGCCGTTGACCCGCAGCTCGAGGTGCGGGTGCTCCTGGCGGAATTCATCGACCGCGGTCAGGAACTGCTCCTCTGAACGGCGGTTCACCAGGAAGGAGAGGTTGGCCAGCCATCCGGTGCTCTGCGCTCCGGCGCTGACTACCCGGACCATGGGTGCCAGTGCCTGGTGAAGCAGGTCTGCGTCGGTCGTCTCGCGTTCCTGGATGGCGGCGGCGGTCATTTCCCCGAGCCGGATCTGCTGCTCCTGTGTGCCTCCGCCGGCTTCGCGGTTCGCTCGTGCCAGCGACCGGATGTCATCGTGGCCCGCCATGATCAGATGGAGCACGGCCTCCTCGTTGTGGTTGGCCTTGATGTTGTACTCCGCCGTGCCGTCCAGCGCCTGCAGCCGCTCAAAAAATTGTCCCGCACGCTCGGCGAGCACCCGGGTCACCGTGTCGTCGTCCGGGGAGGCGCTGCCGAACCGCATGGGCAGTACTACGCCGCCAGCTCCGGCTTCGTCCAGGACGTGCTGGTGGGCGAGCAGGTCGCGGCGTTTGGGCCGCAGCTCCTCGGGGGCGTCACTGACGATCGCGGCCAGCTCGCCCTCGCGCAGCACGCGGACCGGCCGCGCGGGGTCTCCGATGCCTTCCATGTCCTGGGGGAGGGGGGAGTGCGAGGCGCGGATGATCCCGTAGACATAGGTACTCATCTGTTATTCCCCTCCCCTGTGCGCGGCCTGCTCGCCCTGACGTTCCTGGCCCTCGTCGCGTGCCTGCTTGAAGGCCTCGGAAATTGTCTCCGCGGCGCCGGACAGGGCCCCCTTGGTCTTGCCGCGGGCGCCGGACTCCGTCATTTGGCCCGTGAGTTCCGTGAGCCCGGCCGGCTTGCGGGGGCCCGCTTCGAGGTCGAGGCGGTTGCACGCCTCGGCGAAGCGTAGGTAGGTGTCGACGCTGGCGACCACGACGCGTATGTCGATCTTGAGTATCTCGATGCCGACGAGGGAGACCCGCACGAACGCGTCGATCACCAGTCCCCGGTCGAGGATGAGCTCCAGGACGTCATACAGGCCACTGGAGCCGCCCCCGCCGCCCTGCTGTGTCGCCACGGTCATCGCGATCAACCCCTTACTGTCTGATCTGCTTGTTCCCGTGGGCGGAGACCACCGGCAGCAGCAGCGCGTTCGGCCTCACTGTCCTTCGCTGAGTGAGACTTCCGAGCCGGGTAGCCGCCACACCTGCGACGAAACACGAGGACGAGGGTGGTGAAACGGGTCGACCCCCTCGCGCCGACCCGGCACCTGCTCGAACAGTCAGCCAAATCTCATTACGATACGCAGTTGCATCTTGTCTTTGAGTGACCGCCGTGGGTGACAGGGACGAGTTGCTGGCCGATGTGTGCCGCACGCTTGAGCGCGCGGGCTTTGACCTGGCTTCTGCCGACCAGGACGCGGGCGGGCTGCGGGTCCGGCGGGAGGCGGATGCCGTGGTGGTGACCTGGGAGCCCGCACCGGGCCGTGGCCCCGCACCGCACGCGATGGAGCCCGAGGGCGCGCACGGCCCTGCGGCACGCGCTCACGGTGATCCTCACGCAGACCGGCCGTGCGATGCAGGTCGACTCCGAATCCGGTGAGATCCAGGCAGGCTGCTTCTCTGATACCGCGATCAGGGACCAGGCAGCCGTGTGCAAACAGTGGGACGGTTGAGCCGTTCCGTCGCTGGGCTGTGACGGTCAGTCGGTGAGTGCCTGCTGAAGGGTCTCGTGGCAGTCGATGACGGTGTCGAGGCCGACGAGTTGCAGGATGCGCTGCACGGATTGGCCGGGCTCTGCCAGGCGGAGCCAGCCGCCGGCCTCGGTGAGAGTGCGGTGGGCGGCGATGAGGATGTTGAGGCCGCTGGAGTCCATGAAGGTCACCCGCCCCAGGTCCACCACGACGCGGGGCCGGCGGGTGCCCGAGACGTCCAGGGCCTGGCCGAGCGTGTCACCGGTTTGGTGGTCGATCTCCCCGGTCACGGTCAGCACGTGGATGCCGTCGGTGACGGTGGTCACGGCCGACAGTTCGCCCCGCTGCACCGCCTGTCCGGTGTGCGCCACTTCTTCCTCAGCCATGTCGGTGATCCTGGCACAGCCAGATCCTTGTGGGAATCGCTGCCCCGAACGCACGGGGTGATGCCGTGGTGAGATGCAGCCCACAGTGGGGCATCAGGCGTCACCCTCTTTGGCGTGGGTATACGCGCGTGGTGTGAAGGGGTAGTGAAGGTGGCCGCGATGGAATCTGTGCCCGTGGGCGAGGACGGCGCCATGTCGGGCGAACAGGTCCTCCAGGCCACGGTGGCCTTGGACGGGGACGGCACAATCATCGCCGAGGCCCGTCACCTGGCTGCCGATTTCCTCACCCGCGTCCAGGTCGATCACGGGCTGCCGGTCTCGCAACGCGCCATGGATCTGACCCGGTTGGTGGTCAGCGAGCTGGTCACCAACGCCCGCAAGTACGCTCCCGGGCCGGTGCTGCTGGACCTGCGGATCGCCGGTGACACGGTCGAGGTCGTGGTGTGGGACTCCGATCCGGTGCTGCCCATCGCCCGGGCCGCGGACGTCGGCCGGGTGGGCCAGCACGGCCTGGAGATCGTCATGGCCGTCGCCCAGGGCTTCGAAGCGCAACGGGAACCGGTCGGCAAACGCATCACCGCCCGCATCGCCCTGCTGGACGACCCCGGTGGGGCGGTCGCCGGGCGCCGCCCCCTGGAACGGCAGGGCGGCAATAGCCACCACGGGACCTTCACACGAGCGGGCTGGTAACCGGATGCGGCCCGGGCACCCGACTGCGGCCGTCCTTCGTGAGGGGGCCCGACGCCGTGGTCATCGTTGCTTGCCTGCTGCTGCCCATGGCGGCTTTGGTGCTGTACGGGATGGACCGTGTCGAGGACTGGCTCACCCGCACCCCGCAGCCGTCCCGCCACGCCCGCCACCGGCACCTGCGCCTGATCCAGGGCGGCAGGCAAGGACCCCTCACGCGTCCGCGAACCGGCCGACGACGGTCTGACGCCGCCTGACGGCCCCAACACGCAGCCGTCCCGCCCCTGTCACGGGCACTCGCACAGCTGCTCCCAGCCGCTCCCAGTTGGAGCGGCGGGAGGAGCGCCGGGATGAGGGAACACCGCCCCGGCACCTTCCACTCCTAGCTGGCGAAGGCCCGCACGGTGTCAGATCAGTCCGCGGCAACCGCGTTGACAGCCGTGGCAGTCATCGCGGCGATCCTCATCCAGGGCGACAGTCCTGCACAACACCGGGCGAAACCGCGGCGACCGCCCTCCGCGCCGTGTCGACGCGGCACGCCGCGAGGTGCCGTTGCTGTCCGCCGGTCACGCCACCGCCCTGCAGGCGGCGAAGGCCCTCGCCGACCGGCTGGCTGCCGAACACGGGCTCACATACGTCACCTACCGCAACGGCGCCCGGATGCCGGTACGGGCGTGGGCGGAGGCCGCGACGCTGGCCAAGAGCGAGGGTGGTGGGCTGGCCCCAGGTGTCGTTGTCGTTCGCTGCGGATGCGGGCGCGCTCGCGGCGTAGGCGGCCGGGACGTCGGAGTGGCGGGCGTCGGTGTTGCGCCAGCGCAGAGGTGCTAGTGCCGCATCAAGCTACGTTCGCCCTGTCGTGATGTGTCGCCCAGTTGCTGCGCCGGGAAGCGCCAGACGGCCAGAATGATCACGTGGCTGA
>NZ_JBSGDB010000347.1:0-9781 GCF_053602155.1 Streptomyces sp. NPDC004561 | reverse complement strand
TGCCCCCGTTGCCGTGCCCCTCGAAGCCGCCGTCGTCGCCGTTGCCGTAGCCGGTGGGCAGGATCGGCTGCGGGATCTGCGTGGTGCCGGAGGCGGTTTCGTCCCCGGTCAGCTCGACCGGGCGCACGCGGGGGCCGAAGCGGTCGGCGAGGAGGTCGAGGACGGCGCGGTTGCGGCCCGGCGTGATCACGCGGACGGCCCCCATGGCGAGAGCCACGGCGACCGCGGCACTGCCGAGGTTCCCGGTCGCCCCGCTGACGAGCAGCGTCTCGCCGGCTTCGAGTGCGCCCGCCCTCAGCCCTCCGTAAGGGATGACGTACACGCCGAGCGCGGACCAACGCGCCGGGTCGTGCTCCGCCTCCGCGGGCAAGGGATGGACGTTCTCCGTGGGTACCCGCATCAGTTCGGCGAACGACCCGTCGTGCAGGTGTCGGGCGAGCCTGGCGCCGCCGTCGCCGCGGGAGCTCCAGCCCTGGAGCATGATGTCCGGGGTCAGCGCGTCGTCGCGAGCGCGGACCGTGCAGTCGCTCCACACCAGGTCGCCGACGCGCAGCCGGGTGGCGTCCGGACCGGTGCGGACGATCCGCCCCACGCCCCCGGGACCTGGGATCACAGGGGGTTCGAGCGGGTAGTTCCGCCGGCCGCTGAAAACCTCCTCGGCGTACGGCAGGACACAGGTCGCGAGGACCTCGACCAGCACCTCGCCACCGCCTGCCACCGGATCGGGCATCTCCCGCACGGTGAGCGGGGCACCGAATTCCGTCAGGACTGCTGCTCGCATCTGTCGGCCTCCTTGATCGTCGCTCTTGAGGCTAGGAGTGCCGAAGGCATGCGCCAAGCGACGATCTTGCATCTGTGGTATGCGTAGTGCGCATGGACTTCTCCAGTACGGCCCTGCGGGTCCTGCGGCAGGTCGCAGAGTCGGGTAGCTTCACCGCGGCGGCCTCCCAGCTCGGCTACACCCAGTCGGCGGTCTCACGCCAGGTTGCGGCCCTCGAACGGAGCGCGGGCGCCGTGCTGTTCGAGCGCCGCTCCGACGGGGTACGGCTCACCCCCGCCGGCCTGACCCTGCTGCGGCACGCTCGCGCCATCCTGGACGCCCTCGCGGCAGCCGAGCACGAGCTCAGCGGCTCCACCCTCCAGGCGGAACGGGTGCGGCTGGGCATGTTCCCCAGTGCCGGGGCGGTGATCCTGCCCGGTGTGCTCACGCGGCTCGCGACGGCCGACCCGCACGTGACGGTCACGACGCGTGAGGGCACCACGCCCGGCCTGATGCGGGCCCTGCGGGCGGGCTCGATCGACGTCGCCGTACTGACGTCGCGCCCGCCGCACCGGCCGTCGGACGGCGAGTCCCCCCAGTTGCACATCGAAACGGTCGAGGACACCGAGCTGCTGGTCGGGGCGTCGACGACGGGCCTCTTCGCCGGTCGCACCGTGGTGCACGTCGAGGAGCTCGTCGACGCTCCCTGGATCGCCGCCCCGTCACGGAGTGCCGAACCTCAGCTCGGCGTCTGGCCCGGCCTTCCCGGGCGACCTCGCATCGTCCACACGACGAGCGACTGGCTGACGAAGCTGCGGCTGGTCGCCGACGGCTTCGGCGTGACCACCGTCCCGTTCCGCATGGCGCCGGTCCTGCCGCACGGCGTGAGTCTGCTGCGCGTGGACGGGGCACCTCCCGAGGTGCGCCGGATTCTCATGGCCCGGCTGCCGGGGCGGGCCGCCCCGGGAATCTCTGCCGTCATTCGAGCGATTGCCTCAGCTACCTGGATCGCCTCAACTGCCTGACCCGCCGACCAGCTCGCTCGATCGGCCCACCAGCCGAGCGAGGCACGGCCCTGCCGTCTCTCCACGTTGCAAGGGTCGCCGGAGACCAGCGGCCCAGCGCTCACAGCCTCGCCGCGTGATCGGGGACGTACGTCTGCAAATCACGCGGCGGGCGCTCGTAACCGGTCGACGCCGGCCGAGGCGGCAGCTCCAGAACCGGTGGGGGCACATCGCGATAGGGGACCGAGCCGAGCAGGTGGGCGATCATGTTCAACCGGGCTCGCCGCTTGTCGTCGCTCTCGACGACGTACCAGGGCGCCTCGCTGATGTCGGTGTGGACCAGCATCTCGTCCTTGGCCCGCGAGTAGGCCTCCCAGCGAGTGATCGACTCCAGGTCCATGGGAGACAGCTTCCAGTGCCGCAGCGGGTCGTCGAGGCGGCGCCGGAACCGCTCCTGCTGCTCGGTGTCGCTCACCGAGAACCAGTACTTGCGCAGCAGAATCCCGTCCTCCACCAGCATCCGCTCGAAGATCGGGCACTGCCTCAGGAAGAGCTGGTACTCCTCCTTCGTACAGAACCCCATCACGTGCTCGACTCCGGCCCGGTTGTACCAGGACCGGTCGAACAGCACGATCTCCCCGGCGGCCGGCAGATGCTCCACGTACCGCTGGAAGTACCACTGCGTGCGCTCCCGCTCGGTCGGCTTCGGCAGCGCCGCGATCCGCGCCACCCGCGGGTTCAGGTGCTCGGCGACCCGCTTGATGGTGCCGCCCTTGCCCGCGGCATCCCGCCCCTCGAAGATCACGACCAGCCGGGCGCCCTCCGCCCGCACCCACTCCTGCAGCTTCACCAGCTCGGTCTGCAGCCGCAGTAGTTCTTTCTCATACGCCGCGCGCGGCAGCTTCGCCGCCTTCTGACCGGCCATGCCGCCTCCATCACCCGACGACTCACGACGTCACTCAGGCCTGAGCCAGAGCACCACGACACCACCGTACTTTCCGACACCGGAGGAGCTCACCACCGTGACCGCGCGCGTCGGGAGCAACGGCTTCGGCCGCATCGGCCGCGCCTACCTCCGCGAGGCTCTTGCCCGCGCGCGTAGGTGGCGCAAGGGACGGCGCGCGGCGCGGCCGGTCGTTGTCGCGGCCCGCCGTTCCATCGGCGGGGCGTGGATGAGGAGGCAAGAGGAGGCCAATGGGAAGCGGTACGCGTGGGGAGATCAAAATGACGTCATGGAGCCGACCAGTCAGATCATCGTCGCCTTGGATTGCGACCACCGCGCGGCCGCTCAAGACATCGTCGACAAGCTGGGCGACGAGTGCCGCTACTACAAAGTCGGACTTGAGCTCCTCACCGCGGCTGGGCCTGGGCTCATCAAGCACCTCGTCGCCCGAGGCAAGGAAGTGTTCCTGGACCTCAAGCTCTTCGAGATCCCCAACTCCGTTGCCGGTGCCGTGCGTGCGGCAGGGGCCCTCGGCGTCTCGATGGTGACCGTGCACAGCATGGGGGGCACGGGCATCATGGCTGCCGCTGTGGACGCGGCCCGCGACTTCCCGGAGCTTCGCGTCCTCGCCTTGACCGTCGTCACGAGCATGACCGACTCCGACCTCGCCGACATCGGTGTCGGCTCTTCTACCGAGAGTCAGGTACTCCGGTTGGCCGGCCTGGCTGAGCAAGCCGGATGCCATGGCGTGATCGCCTCACCCCAGGAAGTCTCGGCCTTGCGGGGACTGCTGGGTGACGATGCTCTGATTGTCACCCCCGGGGTGGCCTTGCCCGGTGACTCTCCGGGTGAGCACGCCCGTCCCGGCACACCACGGGCCGCCATCGCCGCGGGCGCCTCACATGTCGTCGTAGGACGCACGGTCACACGCGCCGTGGACCCGGCCTCCGCGTTCCGCCTTGTCCACGGCAGTCTGCGGCCGTAGTGGCGGGGCTCGCTGACCACAGGTGGTCAGGCTGCGGCGGGCGCCGAGTTCACCGTCGGCTCCCGGCCTGGGGCGATCGGTGGGAGTCGGTGCGTACGTGCGCACGTACCCCTTGCAGGCCGAACAGGATGAGAAGCTCGACAGCGCCACCGTCGGCGCTGCCCAGCCAGTGGGGCAGGGACGTGTCGAACTCGGCTGCCTCACCGGGCGGCAGTGTCAGGTCGCGCTTGCCGATCACGAGCCGCAGGCGTCCGTTGAGCACGTAGAGCCATTCGAAGCCTTCGTGGGTCTGCGGGGTCGGTTCGAGTGGTTCCGGCGCGGTGGGGATGATCATCTTGAACGCGTGCACCCCGCCCGGTCGCCGGGACAGGGGCACGAACGTCATCCCGAACCGCCTGATCGGCTTGAGGTGTATTCGGGGGTCGCCAGTGCGCGGGGCACCGACGAGGTCGTCCAACGGAACGTCATAGGTACGGGCCAGCGGCAGCAGCAGTTCCAGGCTGGGCCGGCGCTGCCCGCTCTCCAGCCTGGACAGGGTGCTTTCCGACACGCCGGTCGTCGCCGCGAGGTCGGCGAGGGTGAGGCCCCGGTCACGACGCAGCGCGCGAAGGCGCGGCCCCACCGCGCCGAGCACGTCGTCGTCAGTCCTGCGATCCATCAGGCCATCTTGCCGTAACCGCAAGATTCCGTGCCAGGTCGTGAGGTGCCTGGCAAGACTGAGGTCATACCGACACAAGGAGTCTTGATGAGCACCACTGATGCGGTCGCGTTCTGGGACGGCGTCTACGCGGCCCGGCCGGCAGCCGGCGGCCCGCAGCCGAATGCTCGCCTCACCGAGACGGTGACGGGCCTTCCGCCCGGTGACGCGTTGGACCTCGGATGCGGCGACGGCGGCGACGCGCTGTGGCTCGCCCGCCTGGGGTGGCACGTCACCGCCGTCGACATCTCGGCCGTGGCGGTCGAGCGGCTCGCAGCCCTCGCCCGCTCACACGGCCTGGGCGACCGCCTCACCACCGTGCGGCACGACTTGCACAGGTCGTTCCCGCCCGGCGGATTCGACCTGGTCTGCGCCCACTACCTGCACACACCCTTCGACCTGGACCGGGCAACCGTCCTGCGCTCGGCCGCGCACGCACTGCGCCCCGGAGGGCGGCTGTTGGTCGTCGACCACGGCTCGACCGCGCCATGGTCGTGGAACCGGGATCCTGACATCCGGTACCCGAGCCCGCAGGAAGTCGCCGCGGGCATCGACCTGGCCCCGCAGACGTGGACGGTCGAGCGGGCCGACGCGTCCGTCCGGACCGCGACCGGACCAGACGGGCGCACCGCCGAGGTCACCGACCACATCCTCCTCATCCGCCGCACCGCCTGACACGGCGGCCGGCGCCCGCCCCGACAACGGAAGGGAGACCACGGTGCCCAGCACCACGCGCCGCGACCGCCGCCGCGACACTCCACCGCCCCGGACCGGTGGCGACGAGACCGAGATCCTGCGCGGATTCCTCGACTACCTCCGGACCTCGATCGCCGCGAAGGCCGGCGGCGCCCCCGAACCGCAGGTGCGAACAGCCGCGGTGCCGTCGGGCACGAATCTGCTCGGACTGCTCAACCACCTGACGTTCGTCGAGCGCGCGATGTTCCTCGGGGACGACGTCACCGACTGGCAGGCGACGTTTCAAGCCGCACCGGAGGACAGTGTGGCCGATGTCGTCGCCCGCTACCGAGACGCGGTCAAGCGCGCGAACGACGTTCTCGACGGGTGCACCGATCTGGGCGCACCGGTTCCCCGACCGCGGCCGAACCGCCCCGCTCCGAGCATCCGCTGGGCACTCACCCACATGATCGAGGAGACCGGCCGACACGCGGGTCACGCGGACATCCTCCGCGAACTCATCGACGGCACGACCGGTCGCTGACACCGCGTCGACCGCGTCTTCTGGAAGCTTCAACTCGGCGATGTACAACCGCCACAAGCAGCGGTCTGGTCATCCGGTTCGTCGCGCGCTACTTGGCCACTCTGTGCATCGCCGAGGCCCGGGCCTCGGCGATGCGGTGGTGGTCGGGGCCGAAGCGGGCCCGGCAGGCGTCGTGGGGGGCCTCGGCCAGGGTGCGGGCCTGAGCCACGCGGCCCAGGCCGAGGGGGGCTGTGGCCATGGTCAGTTCCACAGCGCCGGTCAATGAGCGGCACTTCTCCTCGGGTATGCCGCGGCGCACCTCGTCGGCGCTCTCCGCCTCCTCGAGGGCCTCCTCATAGCGGCCCTGGCCGTTGAGACGGCGGGCCAGGTTGCTGCGAAGAACCACCGTGAACTTGTCATTCGCGGGCCGGGCGGCCAGCGCTTCACGGGCGAGTGCCTCCGCCTCCTCGTGGCGGCTCTGCCCGTTCAAGGCGTACACCAGACCGCTGCGAGCAGAGGTGACGATCAACGACTTGGTCGGGCAACGCGAACACGAACGCGCTGCAACCTTAAACGAGTCGACGAACGACAAGCTGATCGCCAGAGCGGTCGACTCAAGTGCACAGTGGCCAACCGACCTGCTCAGTCGCAGCTCTCCAGTGCGGTGGTGTGTCTCTGCTTGCCGAACCAGCCGGTGCCGCTTGGCGCGAGGTCGTCTGTCTCGGGGGCCCCTGGGGAGGGCGTGTCAGCCCGCTGCCTTCCGCATGTAGTCCTCGGCGGCGTCGACGATCAGGTTCTTGACAGCCTGCGGCTGCGAGATGAGAGAAACGTGCGAGGAGTTGATCTCGACGGTCTTGCGGGCGTGGGCGCGCTTTGCCTCGTACCGTTCCAGGCTGGGGTTGATCGACCGGTCCCGATTGCCTACGAGCACGTACACCGGCTTGTTCCGCCACGCGGCGCCGGTCACCTTGTCCTTGAAGGCCGACAGCGCGATGGGCCGCTGTGTGGCCGCCATGACGTCCGTCTGGCTCGTGGGCAGGTCCTGGGCGAAGACCTCGTGCAGCTTGTCGGGCCTGACGTACGCGTCCGTACCGGTGGTGCCGTCACCATTGCGGAAGGGCACCGTCAGCAGAGCCTTCGTCAGTGGGGCAGGAGCGAACTTCGCGGAGAGGCTGGTGAACGACTCCCCGACGTCGGGCATGAGCGCGTTGACGTAGACGAGCGCCTTCACGTTGTCGTTCCCGACCGCGGCCTGTGAGATCACCTCGCCGCCGTAGGAATGACCGGCCAGCACGATCGGGCCCTTGATGGACTTCAGGAAACTTGCGAGATAGGTCGAGTCCTGCGGGATGCCGCGGAGGGGGTTGGCCGGGGCGGCCACCTTGTAGCCGTTCTTCTGGAGCCGCTCCACCACACCGTTCCAGCTC
Source organism: Streptomyces sp. NPDC004561 (assembly GCF_053602155.1). Lineage (NCBI taxonomy): Bacteria > Bacillati > Actinomycetota > Actinomycetes > Kitasatosporales > Streptomycetaceae > Streptomyces > Streptomyces sp. NPDC004561. Next base: position 2,767 of record NZ_JBSGDB010000347.1, on the reverse strand, counting down.
GACGCGTCGGCGAAGGCGCCGTGCACGAGGACGATGGTCGGCTTGTCATTGCCGGCACCACCGCCCGACCCGCCCGCGTGCGCTGTCACGGTGGCAAGGACCGAGGTGGTTCCCGCTACCGCCAGGAACGCCGCGCCCCAAGGGACGATGCGGAAGGTGCGTCTGGACTCTCCGGGTATTCGCATGCCGTTCCTCCGGTGCGAGGGCGTCGGACGACGCCCGGGACTCCAGATTCGGGCAGACGGCCCAGAACCTCTCCGCGTAAGGACCATACGGGTGAACGCGCCGACCGGGCCGCCGGCGATGGCAGGCCGCAGGGAGCCGACGTGACGCGGCGCCAATACCGCCCAGTCTTCGGCCCACCAGATGTCTGCGCCGCTGCACACGCGGTCGAGCGGAACAGGACCCTGGTCCGCCTGGCGCCGCGGGTCGTCAACGCGCCGCGCCGGCCGCGCAATGGGTCACATGCCCGCGCTGGTGATCGGACGCGGGCCGTGGCGGCCAAACGACAGCACGGCCCCGGAATTCATCGGTGTGCGGTGCAGGGGCACCGCCGGGGCCCCACGAAGACCCCTGAGCGGAGAGGGCACACACGAGGTCCGCGAGCGGGGAACCCTGCGCGTCTGATCGACATCCCTTCATGTACAGGTCATCGCTTTCTCAACTGGGCGCCTACGGGCCGCATTTCGGCCTCGAAGCGTCGCGGCGGTGGCTCACGGAGACCGGAATCGATGCAGGAAAGTCAGGTATCACACGTGCATGAGCACAAGCCGCGCCGGCGGCTGTCACTGACCCTCGCGGCAGGCGTGCTGGCGGCCGCCGGGATCGCGGCCGGCCCTGTGCCCGCCCAGGCGGCGGGACATCGTGCGGCGGCCGACAGCCGCCAGCACACCTTCCAGCAGGCTGCGGCGGAGTACGACGTTCCGCTGCCCGTCCTGCTCGCCGTGGCCTATCACGAGTCCGCCTGGGACGCCCATGCCGGCGAGCGCAGCACCAGCGGCGGCTACGGACCCATGCATCTGACAGACGTGACGGCCGGGATGCTGGCCGCGGGCGACGCGGGAGCGGCCGGTCGCGCCGACCTCGCCGAAATGGCCTCCGCTCCGGCCCTGCACACCCTCCAGGCCGCCGCGAGGCTGACGGGACTTCCCGCGAAGCGACTGCGTACGGACGAGGCCGCCAACATCCGGGCCGGTGCGGCTCTCCTGGCCTCCTACGCGAAGAGCACGGTCGGCGGCACCCCGAAGGACCCGGGCAAGTGGTACGCCGCCGTCGCCCGTTACAGCGGCTCCACCGAGCAGCGCGCCGCAGGTGCCTTCGCCGACCGGGTGTTCGCCACCATCGAAAACGGTGCGCAGGAGACCACTCGGGACGGACAGCACATCAGCCTGCCTCCCACCCCGGGCGTCCGGCCGGCCACCAGACAACTGTCCGCGCTGCACCTGAGAACCACCGCCACGGCGGACGGCACCGAGTGCCCCGCGACCATCGACTGCACCTTCCTGCCCGCCGCGGCGGCCAACGGCCAGGTGTCCGACCGCCCCGCCAACGGGACCAGGATCGACACCATCGTCATCCACGACACCGAGTCGTCCTACGACGCCGCCCTCAACAGCTTCCAGAAGCCGGGCGGCGGATCGGCCCACTACGTCATCCGCTCCTCGGACGGCGCCGTGACGCAGATGGTGCCCACCAAGAACATCTCGTTCCAGGCGGGCAACTACTCCACCAACCTGCACTCGATAGGCATCGAACACGAGGGCTACGCCGCCGCGGGCGGCACCTGGTACACCCAGACCCAGTACGAGACCAGCGCGGAACTCGTCCGCTACCTGGCCGAGCGCTTCGGCATCCCGCTGGACCGGCAGCACATCATCGGGCACGACAACGTGCCCGGACCCAACTCCGCCCTGGTCTCCGGCATGCACTGGGACCCGGGCCCGTCCTGGAACTGGGAGCGCTTCATGCGGCTGCTGCACGCCCCGGCGGGCGGCCGGCACGGCGTGGGGCCCGTCGGCTCGGCACTCACCATCACCCCGGGCTACGACCGTAACCAGCAGACCGTGCAGGTCTGCCCGTCCGACGACCCCACCGGCGCCACACCCGCGTGCACCGAGCGGACCCAGGCCTCGAACTTCGTCTACCTGCGCACCGCGCCCAGCGCCACGGCGCCGCTCTTCGGCGACCAGGCCATCCACCCGGACGGCGTCGGCACCGACCGCGTCAACGACTGGGGCAGCACCGCGGCGGCCGGGCAGCAGTTCGTCGTCGCCGACCGCCAGGGCGACTGGACGGCCATCTGGTACAGCGGCACGAAGGTCTGGTTCTTCAACCCGCACGGCTGCAACACCACGCCCGCCCACGATGTGACGCTGGTCAGCGCCGCCGGCACCTCACCGGTGGCGGTGTACGGATCGAGCTACCCGGACGCGAACGAATACCCCGCCGGGCTCTCCCCCTCCACCCAGGCCCCCCTGAGCTTCTACAACGTTCCCGTCGGCCAGTCGTACGTCGTCACCGCCGCACCCGTCCCCACCGACGACTACTTCCCCTCCACCGGCCGGGTCGTCACCGGCGGGAAGACCATGTACACCATCCAGTACAACCACCGCACCGCCCTGGTGTACGCCTCGGACGTCACCGCACAGTAACCACCAGGCGGCGGAGGCGACGCCAGACGGCCCCGGTCGCGGCAGAGCGAGGACCGGCCCCCTGGAGATAGCGGTCTTCTTCCTGCTGGGCGCCGCCGTCGCGGCCCTCGCCCTGC
>NZ_JBSGDB010000346.1:0-9807 GCF_053602155.1 Streptomyces sp. NPDC004561 | reverse complement strand
GCCGTGGAAGCCGCCGGTGGAGGACCCGTTCCAGGCGGCGGCCCGCCGGCAGGCCGCGGCCCGCCCCGCCGGACTGGGCAAGCGGTTCGCCGCCCGCCTGGTCGACACCCTGGTGGTGGGAACCGTCACCGCCGCCGCGGCCGTCCCGCTCGGCGTCAGGGCGGTCGACCACATCCGGCAGAAGGTCGACGCGGCCGAGCAGTCCGGGCACGAGGTCACCGTCTGGCTGCTCGACCGCACCACCGGCACCTGCCTGGGCATCGTCCTCGGCGTCCTGCTCCTCTTCGGCGTCGTCTACGAGGTGCTGCCCACCGCCAAGTGGGGCCGCACCCTGGGCAAGAAGCTGTGCGGGCTCCAGGTGCGGGACATCGAGGGGCACGAGCCCCCCTCGTTCGGCCCGGCGCTGCGCCGCTGGCTGGTCTACAGCGTGCCCGGGCTGCTCGGCATCGGGATCCTGGGCGTGCTGTGGTGCCTGTTCGACCGGCCCTGGCGCCAGTGCTGGCACGACAAGGCGGCCCACACCTTCGTGGCGGGCTGAACGGGGGACCGGCCCCTCCTCCGTACGGACGCCCACCGGATGCGGAGCCGGGACGATCGCGGTCCACTCGGGCCATGACCAGCGAACCGCCCCCCGGCTCCGGAGAGCAGCCCCCCGAGGACGACCCGTTCAGGAAGCGGCCCCCGTCGGACCAGGGGCCGGGCTCGCCGTACGACACCCCGTACGGCGGCGCCCAGCAACCGCCGCCCGGCGGTGGTCAGCCCCCGCCCCCCGAGGGCGGCCAGCCGCCCCCTCACGGCGGCGGGCAACCGCCGCCGCCCCCTCCGTGGGGCCCGCAGCAACCACCGCCGTACGGCGGTCAGCAGCCGCCCTACGGGACCGGGCCCCACGGCGCCGGCGGCTACCCCGCCGACCCGCTCGCCGGTATGCCCCCGCTCGCCCCCAGCGGCAGGCGGACGCTCGCCAGGATCATCGACATGATCCTGGTCGGCATCGTCGTCTGGCTGCTCACCTGGGCGTTCGGCGTACGCCAGTACGACGTGAACGGCGACCACATGCAGGTCGGCCGTTCCGTCGCCCAGTCCGTCATCGCGGCCGTCCTCTACGTGGCCTACGACACCTTCATGATCAGCAAGTCGGGGCAGACCCTCGGCAAGCAATGGCTCGACATGCGGGTGGCCAACCTGAACGACGGCGCCACCCCGGCCACGTCGACCTCGCTGAGCCGGGCCCTCGTGCTCTGGATCCCGTTCGCCTTCTGCTGCGCCTGCATCTGGACGGCCATCTGCGGCGGCTGGAGCTTCTTCGACCGGCCCTACAAGCAGGGCCTGCACGACAAGGCGGCCAAGACGGTGGTGGTCAGCACCCGTTGAGCGAAGCCCGGGGGGCGCCCGTGCGAGAGCGGCGGGTCCGTGCGTGCCACGGGCCCGCCGCTCTCGTGCGGCCGGCCGCCGGCGCCTCGCTCACAGTGTGGTGGGGACGCGTTCCTCGTTCGCCGCGGTCGCGGCGGAGGCCGCCGTCGCGCGTGCCCCGGTCGCCGGCACGGTCATGGCGACCAGCAGCCCCAGCGCGAGTGCCGCGAGGGCGATGACGGCGATCCCGAGGCCCGAACTCGTCTGGGACAGCAGCAGCATGGCGAGCGTCGAGAAGATCACGGTGCAGGAACCGTAGGCGAGCTGTGCGGCGGTCGGACGAGGCATGGCAATCGTGTCCTCGGAAGTCTTCGGCGGTGTCGGTGGGTGCCGTTCGTCTCTCTTCGCGTGCATGCCCGAACGGAACGCCTGGTAAGCGTGACCTAACCCACGGTACCGATGCACGGGGGGCGCACAGGAAGCACGGTCTGTGTAAAGCGGAGATCAACTCCGCATAGTGCACCGGATGTGACTGAGTCAAGGACTGTCTTTTCTTCTAAACCTCTAGTCAAATTACGTCACTTGAACACGCGCTTGTCATGCGCGCACGGATTTCTCCACACCCAGGAGCCCCCTGTCCGTGCACGCGGCGCGGGGGAGGAACTCAAGTGACCAGCAGATCCTGGACGTTCAGAGCGGCCGCGATCGGTGTGACGCTCGCGGCGGCCTCCGCCACCTTCGCGACCTTCGCCGTCGCGGAGGCGAGCACCCCGGCCCGGTCCGGTGCGATCGACCGGCACGACCCGGCCCCGGTGCGGCAGCGGGCGCACGATCTCGACGGCCCGCTCAGCAAGACCCAGAAGGCCCAGCGTCAGGAGGCCCTGAACCAGCTCATCGCGGGCAGGGCCACGGCGCAGGAGCGCGGCGGCTCCAAGGTCGTCAAGCTCAAGAGCGGCAAGGGCAAGGGCAAGTACGTCGAGCTGGGCCGCGAGAAGACCGACAAGATCTTCACCATCCTGGTGGAGTTCGGCGACCGGACGGACCCCGGGTTCGGAGGGACCGCGGGCCCCCTGCACAACCGGATCGCCGCGCCGGACCGCACGAAGGACAACTCGACGGCCTGGCAGAAGGACTACGACCAGAAGCACTACCAGGACCTCTACTTCGGCACCGGCAAGAAGACCGAGTCGCTGAAGAAGTACTACGAGAAGCAGTCCTCGGGCCGCTACTCGGTCGACGGCGAGGTCGCCGACTGGGTCAAGGTCCCCTACAACGAGGCCCGTTACGGCAACAACGCCTGCGGCGCCACCAATTGCCCGAGCGTGTGGAACGTCGTCAGCGACGGCCTGAACGCCTGGGTCGCCCAGCAGAAGGCGGCCGGCCGGACCGACGCCGACATCAAGAAGGACCTGGCCAAGTACGACCAGTGGGACCGCTACGACTACGACGGCGACGGCAACTTCAACGAGCCCGACGGCTACGTCGACCACTTCCAGATCGTGCACGCCGGTGAGGACGAGTCCGCGGGCGGCGGCGTCCAGGGCACCGACGCGATCTGGGCCCACCGCTGGTACGCCTTCGGCACCGACGCCGGCGCCACCGGCCCCGAGAGCAACAAGCTCGGCGGCGCGCAGGTCGGCAACACCGGTGTCTGGGTGGGCGACTACACCATCCAGCCCGAGAACGGCGGCCTCGGCGTCTTCGCCCACGAGTACGGCCACGACCTCGGCCTGCCCGACGAGTACGACACCGACGGCGGCGACAACTCCACCGGCTTCTGGACCCTGATGTCCTCCGGCTCCTGGCTCGGCACCGGCAAGGAGTCCATCGGCGACCTGCCCGGCGACATGAACGCCTGGGACAAGCTCCAGCTGGGCTGGCTGAACTACGACACCGCCAAGGCCGGCAAGCAGTCCACGCACAAGCTGGGCGTCGCCGAGTACAACACCTGGGACAAGCAGGGCCTCGTGGTCACCCTGCCGGACAAGGCGGTCACCACCACGATCACCGACCCGGCGCAGGGCTCGTACCAGTGGTGGAGCGGCAGCGGCAACGACCTGAAGAACACGCTGACCCGCTCCGTCGACCTCACCGGCAGGTCCTCGGCGACCCTGGGCCTGGACGGCTGGTGGGCCATCGAGGCCAACTACGACTACCTCTACACCGAGGTGTCGACCGACGGCGGCGCCAACTGGACCGCGCTGGACGGCACGGCCGACGGCCGGGCCATCCCGAAGGACGGCAGCGGCAAGCCGGCGCTGACCGGCGCCTCGCAGACGCACCGCAAGCTGTCGTACTCCCTGGACGCCTACGCGGGCCAGAAGATCCAGCTGCGCTTCCGCTACGCAACCGACGGCGGGGTCGCGGAGAACGGCTTCACGGCCGACGAGATCACCGTGACCGCCGACGGGACGCCGCTGTTCTCGGACAACGCCGAGTCGGCCGACGCCGGTTGGACCGCGGCGGGCTTCTCCCGCATCGGCGCGTCCTTCACCCGGGACTACAAGCAGTACTACGTCGCCGAGAACCGGCAGTACGTGTCGTACGACAGGACGCTGAAGAGCGGCCCGTACAACTTCGGTTCGGCCAAGCGCCCCGACTGGGTGGAGCACTACCCGTACCAGAACGGCCTGTTGATCTGGAAGTGGGACACCTCCCAGGCGGACAACAACACCAACGCCAAGGACCACCCGGGCACCGGTCTGATCCTGCCGGTCGACTCGCACCCGAAGGCCCTGCGCTGGTCCGACGGCACGCTGATGCGCAACCGCATGCAGGCCTACGACTCCCCGTTCAGCCTCTACGGCACGGACGGCATCACCCTGCACAAGGCCGATGCGGCGACGACGGTCAAGGCGTCGAAGGGGGTCCCGGTCTTCAACGACCACACCAGCACCTACTACGACGCGTCGAACCCGACGGGTGGCGTCAAGGTAACTGACACGAACACCAGGATAACGATCGTCAAGGAGGCCGAGAACGGGTCGACGATCTTCCTCACGGTCGGCCCCGCGGTGAAGTAGTTCACATACTCGCAGGTCAGAGGCGTATCGGCGGTGACCCCTTGGCGGGTCGCCGCCGATCGTGTTTAGGTGCGTCCTGTGGACCGCTTATTGACACCGACCGGAACGGGGATGTGACCACATGGCCGCAGGAGGCTTCTGCAAGCTGCCGAACGGCACGGTCGTGGTGGCGCTGAACCTGCCCTACGACTCCGCCGGGGTGCGGGTACTGGTGCATGCCCAGAACCGGGCGCGGGCCCTGACCCGGCTCCGGAACCTGGGCCTGCGCGCGATCTATCTCCGGGGCAACGCGGCCCCGCCGACCCCGGACGAGATCACGGCGGTGCTGCACCATCCGGACGGCCTGATATGGCGCACGGCGCCACCTGGAAACGGTGTCACCGTGCCCGAGCTGTGGCATCCGATCCGGGCCCTGCTGCGCCGGTCGGCCGCCGTGTCCTAGCCGCCGACCACCGGCTTGCCGGTCAGCTCCACGCCGGCCTCCCGGAGCTCCTCCAGGGCCCGCTCCGTGGTCGCCGCGGCCACTCCCGCCGTCAGGTCCAGCAGCACCTGGGTGCGGAAGCCCTCCCGGGCCGCGTCCAGCGCGGTGGCGCGGACGCAGTGGTCGGTGGCGATGCCGACCACGTCCACCTCGTCTATGTGGCGGGCGCGCAGCCAGTCGGCGAGGGGGGCGCCGTTCTCGTCGGTGCCCTCGAAGCCGCTGTAGGCGGCCGAGTAGGCCCCCTTCTCGAACACCGCGTCGACCGCGCCGGAGGCGACGGCGGGGGCGAAGTTCGGGTGGAAGCCCACGCCCTCGGTGCCCGCCACGCAGTGCGCGGGCCAGGAGCGGACGAAGTCGGGGTTGTCCGCGAAGTGACCGCCGGGCGCGATGTGGTGGTCGCGGGTGGCGACCACATGGCGGTAGCCGGTGCCCGCCGCCTGGCCGATCAGCTCGGTGATGGCGGCGGCCACGTCGGCACCACCGGCCACCGCGAGGCTGCCCCCTTCGCAGAAGTCGTTCTGCACGTCTACGACGATCAAGGCGCGGCGCATGGTGGGTGTCCTTCGACTGAGGTCCAGGTAACTGAGCCTAGAGACTTGCGGGCCCGTGCGGGAGGGGGCGTTCGCGGAGCGGACGGCGGTCCCGCTCTAGCTACCCGAGCGCCCCTGCACGTACTCCGTCGGAATGACGGGTTCCCCTCGGGAGAGCTGGATCGCGGACAGGGGGAGGTTCGCGCGGGCGGCGATGTGGCGGTCCCGGGGCATGTCCAGGGGCTCGCGGGCCACGACGTCCCCGCCCTCGACCAGTTGCACCAGCAGCTGCCGGCCGGCGAGGTCCGCCGGCACCGGGCCGGTGCCCACGACCTCGGCCTCGGCCACCCCGTCCTCGTCCAGGCGGCGGGCCGCCCACTTGCGTCCCCCGATGGAGGTCTTGCCGCCGCTGGACTTCTTGGCGACCGGCACCAGCGGTGCCCCGGGGTCGGCGGTCTCGGCGCGCGCGACCAGCTTGTAGACCATGGAGGCGGTCGGGTGCCCGGAGCCGGTCACCAGCTGGGTGCCGACGCCGTACGCGTCCACCGGCGCGACGGCCAGGGAGGCGATCGCGTACTCGTCCAGGTCGGAGGTCACCACGATCTTCGTCCCCGTCGCCCCGAGCTCGTCCAGCTGCTGGCGGACCCGGTGCGCGACGAGCAGCAGGTCGCCGGAGTCGATGCGGACCGCGCCCAGCTCGGGGCCGGCCACCTCCACCGCCGTGCGGACGGCCTCGGCGACGTCGTAGGTGTCCACCAGCAGGGTCGTGCCCCGGCCGAGGGTGTCCACCTGGGCCTGGAAGGCGTCGCGCTCGCGGTCGTGCAGGAGGGTGAAGGCGTGGGCCGAGGTGCCCACGGTCGGGATGCCGTAGCGGAAGCCCGCCGCGAGGTCGGAGGTGGTCGCGAAGCCGCCGACGTAGGCGGCGCGGGCGGCGGCCACGGCCGCCAGCTCGTGGGTGCGGCGGGCGCCCATCTCGATCAGCGGGCGGTCGCCGGCGGCGGCGGCCATCCGGGAGGCGGCGGCCGCGATGGCCGAGTCGTGGTTGAGGATGGAGAGGATCACCGTCTCCAGGAGCACGCACTCGGCGAAGCTGCCCTCGACGCGCATGATCGGCGAGCCGGGGAAGTAGACCTGGCCCTCGGGGTAGCCCCAGATGTCACCGGTGAAGCGGTAGTCGGCGAGCCACTTCAGGGTCTCCTCGTCGACGATCCGCTGCTCGCGCAGGAAGCCGAGGACGCCGGCGTCGAAGCGGAAGTTCTCCACCGCGTCCAGGACGCGTCCGGTGCCGGCCACCACGCCGTAGCGCCGCCCGTTCGGCAGCCGCCGGGTGAAGACCTCGAACACGCTCCGCCGTTCGGCCGTACCGGCGCGCAGAGCGGCCTGCAGCATCGTCAGCTCGTACTGGTCCGTGAAGAGCGCCGTCGAGGGAACGTCCACCGGCAGCCCAAGGTCCGCTGTGTTCATGACGATGGATCGTACTCCCTTTTCGTCGGTGTGACGATTTGTGGCCCTCGTGGCAGCATGGGCAGTGTGACGTCACCCGCGCCCGTAGAGATCGAACGCACCGAGTCGGCGGAGGAGGTCTTCGCCGTACCCGAACCCGACGTCCCCTGGGTCACGATCGTCCACAACGACCCGGTCAACCTCATGAGCTATGTGACGTACGTCTTCCAGTCGTACTTCGGCTACACCAAGGACAAGGCCACCAAGCTCATGCTCGACGTCCACCACAAGGGCCGGGCGGTCGTCTCCAGCGGTTCCCGCGAGGAGATGGAGCGCGATGTGCAGGCGATGCACGGCTACGGCCTGTGGGCCACCCTCCAGCAGGACCGGAAGTAGCGAACCCACTTAGATGCCCGGACATTTCGAACCGCTCCCCGGCGGCGGCGCGGCCGTCGCGCTCGACGACGTCGAGATCTCCATCATCCGCTCCCTGGCCGTCCAGCTCCTGGAGCTGATCGGACCGGGACCGGGCGCCGACGCGCCCGACGACCCGCTCGCCGAGCTGTTCGCCGAGGGCCCCAGCGAGCCGCCCGCCGACCCCGTCCTCAGAAGGCTGTTCCCGGACGCCTACAGCGACCCGGAGAAGGCCCCGGACTCGCCCGCCCAGGCGGAGGAGCGGCGGGCGTACTCCGCCGAGTTCCGCCGCTACACCGAGAACGACCTCAGGGCCGGCAAGCGGGAGAACGCGCTCGCGGTGATCCGCAGCCTCGACGCGCTCGCCCCGGTGGACCGGGGCGGGGCGGTGCTGAAGCTGTCGCCGGGGGAGTCCAGGAGCTGGCTCAGCGCCCTCAACGACCTGCGCCTGGCGATCGGAGCCCGGCTGGAGATCACCGACGAGGACGACACCGACCTGCTCTACCGGCTTCCGGACGAGGACCCGCGCAAGCCCATGGTGATGGCCTATCTGTGGCTGGGCGGTCTCCAGGAGACCCTGGTGACGACCCTTATGCCCTAGTACGGGTGGCTTCGCTGTTCGCTCAGCGGACGCTCAAATCCGGATAACGATCCCGTCACCGTTGCGGCCTGGTTTGCCGCATCAGGGCGTTCTTTGTCCGGTTTTCCCTGTGTGGTGCGCCACATTCCGCTCCGGTGATCAATATTGCGGCCGTGATAAATCTTCACGACCGCCCGGCCGACACCACCCATGTCCGGCCGGGTGCGCCACCGAGCCGACGACCGTCGGCCAGGCACAGCTCCAGCAATCCGGGGGGATCGAGACCCGATCCGGGGCCGAGTCGAAGGCCCGGGTCGGCATGGAGAAAGGCGCACCACACATGACCTCATCGCAGGTCGACCAGCTTCGCGACGGCAATGAGGCCGCGCGGGCCGACAGCGAGGGCGGCGAGGGATACCAGCGCGGGCTCGGCGCCCGGCAGATCCAGATGATCGCCATCGGCGGTGCCATCGGCACCGGCCTGTTCCTCGGCGCGGGCAAGGGCATCTCCAAGGCGGGCCCCAGCCTGATCCTGGCCTACGCCATCGCGGGCCTCGTGATCTTCCTGATCATGCGGGCGCTCGGCGAGCTGCTGATGTACCGCCCGGTGTCCGGCTCGTTCTCGGAGTACGCGCGCGAGTTCATCGGCCCGTTCGCGGGCTTCGTGACCGGGTGGACGTACTGGCTGTTCTGGGTGGTCACCGGCATCACCGAGGTCACCGCCGCGGCCGCCTACATGACGTACTGGTGGAACATCCCGCAGTGGGTCTCGGCCCTGGTGTTCACGATCGTGCTCTACGGCGCCAACCTGATCTCCGTGAAGCTCTTCGGTGAGCTGGAGTTCTGGTTCTCCATGGTCAAGGTCACCGCGATCATCGGCATGATCCTGATCTGCGCGGGCATCCTGACGATCGGCTTCTCCGACGCGGGCCACACCGCCTCCGTGAGCCACCTGTGGAACGACGGCGGCTTCTTCCCGCACGGCGTCGGCAACACCCTGATGACCCTCCAGATGGTCATGTTCGCCTTCCTCGCCGTCGAGCTGGTCGGTGTGACCGCCGGCGAGTCCAAGGACCCCAAGAAGGTGCTCCCCAAGGCGATCAACACCGTGCCGTGGCGCATCGCCGTCTTCTACGTCGGCGCGCTGATCATGATCCTGTCGGTCGTGCCGTGGACGCAGTTCCACCCGGGCGTGAGCCCCTTCGTGGCCGCCTTCCAGAAGATGGGCCTGGCCGCCGGCGCGGGCATCGTCAACTTCGTCGTCCTCACGGCCGCGCTGTCGTCCTGCAACTCCGGCATGTACTCCACCGGCCGCATGCTGCGCGACCTCGCGGTCAACGGTCAGGGTCCGAAGTTCTTCACCAAGCTGACGCCCAGCGGTACCCCGCTCGTCGGCACGACGTTCTCCGCCGCGCTGATGCTGGTCGGCGTCTGGATCAACTACCAGTGGCCGGGCAAGGCGTTCGACTACGTGGTGTCCTTCGCGACCATCTCGGGCATGTGGGCGTGGATCATCATCCTGCTCTGCCAGATCCGCTACCGGAAGCTGTCCGACCGCGGTGACCTGCCCCGCTCGGAGTTCCGGGCCCCGGGCGCTCCGCTCACGAGCTGGATCGCGCTCGCCTTCATCGGCATGGTGATCGTGCTGATGGGCATCGACAAGGACGCCCGAGTCTCGCTGTACTGCGCGCCGCTGTGGGCCCTGATCCTCGGTGTCGCCTACTGGGCGCTCAAGCGCCGCGACCCGGAGGCCGCGGCGTTCCGTAAGCGCTGACACCACCAGGACACCCTCCCCGGGACGTCCGGCCGCCGGGAGCACTCGTGGCGCCCCCGGCGGCCGCCGCTCAGGACGTCCGGCATGTGGGGCGGCCCCGACCACACCCCCGGGCCGGACGGGCCGCAGGGTATTGTGTCCGACAAGCTGAACAACACCCCCCCCCCGCCCCACCCAATCGACGCCCCCCCCCCCAACGACCCACCCCCCCC
>NZ_JBSGDB010000345.1:0-9892 GCF_053602155.1 Streptomyces sp. NPDC004561 | reverse complement strand
CGCGGCCAAGGCCGCCGCCGAGCGGGCGAAGCAGGAGCGCGCGGCCAAGGCCCGCGCCGCCCGCGAGGCCGAGCGCAAGCGACTGAACACCTTCGTCGCCCCGATCGCGCACTCCTATGTCTCCACGGGCTACAAGGCCAGCAGCTCGCTGTGGTCCTCCGGCTCCCACACCGGCATCGACTTCCACGCGGCGAGCGGCACGCCCGTCCACGCGGTCGGCTCCGGCACGGTCGTCTCCACCGGCTGGGGCGGCGCGTACGGCAACCAGATCGTGATCCGCATGGCCGACGGCATGTACACCCAGTACGGCCACCTGTCGTCCATCGGCGTCGCGGTGGGCCAGCAGGTCACCCCCGGCCAGCAGATCGCCCTGTCCGGCGCTACCGGCAACGTCACCGGCCCGCATCTGCACTTCGAGGCCCGCACCACCCCCGACTACGGCTCCGACGTCGACCCCGTCGCCTATCTGCGCAAGCACGGCGTGGACGCCTGACCGGCCGGACATCCGAACGGCATCCCGAGGCCCCGGCTCACCGAGCCGGGGCTTTCGCCGTTTTTCACTGCGGCCACAGGGCCCGCTGTCCAAAAAATATCCCTGGATTCCGGTCTGCCGTCGGAAATTCCGCCCCATTGGAATAGAGTCACGGAACACACGTCCATCGTCGGCGTTTCACGGGGATTAAGGCGGAGGTCGGTCATGCGTATTCCGGCGCACTCGGTGTGCACGGCGATCCGGGACGACATCGTCGCCGGTGCCTACGAGCGCGGCAGCCGTCTCACCGAGGAGGTCCTGGCCCGCCGCTACGGCGTCTCGCGCGTCCCTGTGCGCGAGGCCCTGCGCACCCTGGAGGCGGAGGGCTTCGTGGTGACGCGCCGGCACGCGGGCGCGTGCGTGGCCGAGCCGACCGCGCAGGAGGCCGCCGACCTGCTGGAGATGCGCGTGCTCCTGGAGCCGCTCGGGGCCGCCCGGGCCGCGCAGCGGCGCACGGAGGCCCATCTGAAGGTGCTGCGGGGGCTGGTCCGGCTGGGGCAGGAGCGGGCTCGGCGGGGCAACAGCGAGGACCTGCGCTCGCTGGGCGGCTGGTTCCACGAGACACTCGCGCAGGCCTCCGGCAGCCCCTCGCTGACCTCGATGCTCACCCAGCTGCGCCACAAGATCGCCTGGATGTACACGGTGGATGCCGCGCCGAGCCCGGTGGACTCCTGGGCGGAGCATGGCGCGATCGTGGACGCGGTGGCGCGCGGCGACGGCGACCGCGCGCGTGCGGTGACGGCGCTGCACGCCGAACGCGCGACGGGCGCGCACCGCCTTCGTTTTTCCGGCGCCGCGGAGCGTGTGAGGACTTCGCAACACGCCGTAAACATGCCGGGCGTGCGCCATTAACACGAGCGCCGTATACAAAGAGGGGATATTCGGCGGGCAGGTATTTCCCCCTGCCCTTTTTCCGGATGTCATGAATTCGGGGTCGCGGCCGTTCATATGTCTGCGGTGAATTCGACCGGCCGGGCGCGAGAACGCGGAAGCCGCGCCGCCCGGTACGGACGACGCGGCTTCCCGGTCCTGCTCAGACGGTCTCGGGCAGCTCTTCCAGGCCCTCGGAGACCAGCTTGGCCAGACGGTCCAGGGCGACGTCCGCGCCCTCGGCGTCGGAGGCGAGGGTGATCTCCTCGCCGCCCTGGGCGCCCAGGCCCAGGACGGCCAGCATCGAGGCCGCGTTGACCGGGGTGCCGCCGGCCTTGGCGATCGTGACCGGGACGCCTGCGGCCGTGGCGGCTCGGACGAAGATGGAGGCGGGGCGGGCGTGGAGACCCTCGGCCCAGCCGACGTTGACGCGGCGCTCAGCCATGTGTTGCTGCCCTTCGCTGTTTCAGGGTTGTCTAGACCAGTTTCCCATATCGTGAAGCGTGCCCGGAGCGGACCTTCTCCTCCGCTCCGGTGTGGCGTCGCGACCGCGGCCTCGGTCCGACTTCCGTCCTCCACAGACTGCCCTGCGCCGTTGTCGGACGCGAGCCGTACTCTGGGGCCCATGCAGACCTCGGCGGACCGGCAGGGCCGGTACGAGTACCCCGCCCACTGGGAGGCGGACGTGGTGCTGCGCGACGGCGGAACCGCGCGCATCCGGCCCATCACCGCTGATGACGCCGACCGCCTGGTCAGCTTCTACGAGCAGGTCTCGGACGAGTCGAAGTACTACCGCTTCTTCGCGCCGTACCCACGACTGTCCGCCAAGGACGTCCACCGCTTCACGCACCACGACTTCGTGGACCGGGTGGGACTCGCGGCCACCATCGGCGGCGAGTTCATCGCCACCGTACGCTACGACCGCATCGGCGCCGACGGTGCGCCCGCGTCCGCGCCCGCCGACGAGGCCGAGGTCGCCTTCCTGGTGCAGGACGCCCACCAGGGCCGCGGGGTCGCCTCCGCCCTGCTGGAGCACGTCGCCGCCGTCGCGCGCGAGCGGGGCATCCGCCGCTTCGCCGCCGAGGTGCTGCCCGCCAACACCAAGATGATCAAGGTGTTCACGGACGCCGGCTACACCCAGAAGCGCAGCTTCGAGGACGGCGTCGTACGCCTGGAGTTCGACCTCGAACCCACCGACCGCTCCGTCGCCGTGCAACGCGCGCGTGAGCAGCGCGCCGAGGCCCGCTCGGTACGGCGGCTGCTCGTGCCCGGCTCGGTCGCGGTCGTCGGCGTCGGCCGCGCCCCCGGCGGCGTGGGGCGCAGCGTCCTCGGCAACATCCGGGACGCCCGCTACTCCGGCCGCCTGCACGCGGTGAACAAGGCCTTCCCCGAGGACCTCGGGGACCTCGACGGCGTGCCCGCGCACCGCTCCGTGCGGGAGATCGAGGGCCCCGTGGACCTCGCCGTCGTCGCCGTACCGGCCGAGCACGTCCCGGCCGTGGTCGCCGAGTGCGGCGAGCACGGCGTCCAGGGGCTCGTCGTGCTCTCCGCCGGATACGCCGAGAGCGGCCCCGAGGGGCGCGAGCGGCAGCGGGCGCTGATCCGGCAGGCGCGCGCGTACGGCATGCGGATCATCGGCCCGAACGCCTTCGGGATCATCAACACCGCCCCGGACGTCCGGCTGAACGCGTCCCTGGCCCCCGACATGCCCCGCCCCGGCCGCATCGGGATGTTCACCCAGTCCGGCGCCATCGGCATCGCCCTGCTCTCCCGGCTGCACCGGCGCGGCGGCGGGGTCACCGGGGTCACCGGCGTCTCCACCTTCGTCTCCGCCGGCAACCGGGCCGACGTATCCGGCAACGACGTCCTCCAGTACTGGTACGACGACCCGGAGACCGACGTCGCCCTCATGTACCTGGAATCCATCGGCAACCCCCGCAAGTTCACCCGGCTCGCCCGGCGGACGGCGGCGGCGAAGCCGCTGGTCGTGGTGCAGGGCACCGGCACCGCACCCCAGGGACACACGGTGCGGGCCACGCACCTGCCGTACGCGACCGTGTCCGCGCTGCTGCGGCAGGCCGGGGTGCTCCGGGTCGACACGATCACCGAACTGGTCGACGCGGGACTGCTGCTCGCCCGGCAGCCGCTGCCCGCCGGGCCGCGCGTGGGGATCCTCGGCAACTCCGAGTCCCTGGGCGTCCTGACGTACGACCGCTGTCTCGCGGAGGGGCTGCGGCCGTCGCGTCCGGTGGACCTGACGACCGGGGCGACGGCCGAGGACTTCCACGGGGCGCTGGCACGGGCCCTGGCCGACGACACGAACGACGCCGTTGTCGTCACGGCGATCCCGGCGATCGGGGAAGGGTCGCCCGATGACGCGGAGCTGGCGGAGGCGCTCCGGTCGGCTGCGGCCGCGGTGCCGGGCAAGCCGGTGCTGGTGGTGCATGTGGAGCTCGGAGGGCTCGCGGAGGCGTTGTCGGCCGCGGCGAGCACCGCGCCCACGGCCGTCGACAAGGCACCCGGCACCCCGGTCGCCGCCCAGCCGCTCCGCCCGGCTGAACGACCGCCCACCGCGGGCGCGGGCGTGGGGAGCGGCGGCTCCGTACCGGTTCCCGCCGACGGAACCCGTCTCATCCCCGCCTACCCCGCCGCCGAACGCGCCGTTCGCGCCCTGGCCGAGGCCGTCCGGTACGGCCAGTGGCGGCGGGATGCCCTGGACCCCGGCAAGGTGCCGGAGTACGAGGACATCGACGAGAAGGGGGCCGCGCGGCTGATCGGGGAGCTGCTCGCGCGCGGTGAAGGGCTCACGATCCCCGAGGCGGAGACCTGCGAGCTGCTCGCCGAGTACGGCATCCAGGTGCGGCGCGCGCTTCCCGCACCCACCCCCGACGCCGCGGCCGAGGCCGCCCGCGCCCTCGGCTACCCGGTGGCGCTCAAGGCGACCGCCCCGCACCTCAGGCATCGCGCCGACCTCGGCGGAGTGCGCCTGGACCTCGCCGACGAGGAACAACTGCGCCGGGCCTACGCCGAGTTGACCGAGCTGTTCGGGAAGCCGGAGGAACTGCGGCCGGTGGTCCAGGGCATGGCGCCGCGCGGGGTCGACACGGTCGTACGAGCGGTGATCGACCCGGCGGCCGGGGCCGTGCTGTCCTTCGGGCTGGCCGGGGCCCCCTCGCAGCTGCTCGGGGACATGGCGCACCGCCTGGTCCCGGTCACCGACCGGGAGGCCACCTCGCTGGTGCGCTCGATCCGCACCGCGCCGCTGCTGTTCGGCTGGCGCGGGTCCACGCCCGTGGACACGCCCGCGCTGGAGGAACTGCTGCTGCGCGTCTCGCGGCTCGTGGACGACCATCCGGAGGTGGTCGCGGTCACCCTGGAGCCGGTCGTCGTCGCCCCGCACGGCGTGAGCGTCCTCAGTGCCACCGTGCGGCTCGCGCCGCCGCCCGCCCGGGACGACCTCGGCCCGCGCACGATGCCGGCCTACTGACCCGGGGAGGGGGGGGCTCATGGAGATCGCCGGCCGGACGCTGCCCGAGGGCAGCTGGTGGGACTGGGACGTGCTCGCATGGGACGCCGGGCAGCTCCGCCTGGCCGCCGGACACGACCTCGCCCACCACCACGGCCTGGAGGTCGCCTTCGTCGGCCCGCTCTTCGTTTCCTGCCCGTTCGCCTTCCAGGACCCCGCCTTCCGGCCGCCCACGGCCGAGGAGACGGACCGGCTCGCGCGAACCATCGGCGAGACACCGCCTGTCGTGGTCGCCCTCGAGGCCGACGGCGGCGGCCCGGAGCCCGTCTCCTGCCTGGTCGCCGCCGAGCGGCTGGACATCCGTCCGGGGCTCGTCCCGAGGCGTCCACGCGCGCGTGCGCGGGCCGCCCCGGGTCTGCGCGACTGGCCCGGACCCCCCTTGCCCACGGATTAGGATGGACGCCATGGCCAAGACCAGTACGACGACCCAGGGGCTGCGCGCGGCGATCGAGCGCAGCGGCTACTACCCGGCCCTCGTGGCCGAGGCGGTGGAGGCCGCCGTGGGCGGCGAGCCCATCCGGTCGTACCTGGTCCACCAGGAGACCACGTTCGACCAGAACGAGGTGCGCCGGCACGTGACCGTCCTGGTCCTCACCGGCAACCGCTTCATCGTCAGCCACACCGACGAGCAGGCCGCCGACACCACCTCCCCGACGCCGTACGCCACGACGTCCACGGAGTCCGTGAAGCTCGGCCGGATCTCGTCCGTCGTGGTCAGCCGGGTGGTCGCGAACCCCGAGCAGTACACCCCGGGCAAGCCGCCCCGCGAGGTCGTGCTGACCATCGGCTGGGGCGCGGTCAGCCGTATCGACCTGGAGCCCGCCGCCTGCGGCGACCCCAACTGCGACGCCGACCACGGCTACACGGGCAGCTCCACGGCGGACGACCTCAGCCTGCGCGTCAGCGAGGCCGGGGACGGCCCGGAGACGGTGCGCCAGGCGCTCGCCTTCGCGCAGGCCATCTCGGAGGCGACCGCGGACATCACGCGCTGATGTCCCAGCTCTCCGCCTGGGACCACCCGGAACCGCTCGCCCTGGACACCGCGCCGCTGCCCGAATACGGCACCGGCTCCCTCGCCGACCTGCTGCCCACGCTCGCCGCCGGAATGGGCGTCCCCGGACTGGCCGCGACGATCACGGAACTGACCGCCGCCGACCGGGTCTGCGTCTTCCTGATCGACGGGCTCGGCTGGGAGCAGCTGCGCGCCCACCCCGACGAGGCCCCCTTCCTGACCTCGCTGCTCGGCAGCTCGCGCGGCGGCACCGGCCGGCCGCTGACCGCCGGCTACCCGGCGACCACCGCGACCTCCCTCGCCTCCGTCGGCACCGGCCTGCCGCCCGGCGTCCACGGCCTGCCCGGCTACACGGTCCGCAACCCGGCCACCGGCGAGCTGATGAACCAGCTCCGCTGGCAGCCGTACACCGAACCGCGCCCCTGGCAGCCGTACCCCACCGTCTTCCAGCTGGCCCACGACGCCGGGGTGCACGCCGCCCAGGTGTCCTCGCCCGCCTTCCAGCACACCCCGCTCACCAAGGTCGCGCTCAGCGGCGGCAGCTTCCACGGACGGCTGAGCGGCGAGGAGCGCATGGACCTCGCCGCCGAGCAGCTGGCCGCCGGCGACCGCTCGCTGGTGTACACGTACTACGCCGAACTCGACGGCGCGGGCCACCGCTACGGCGTCGCCTCCGACACCTGGCGCGGCCAGCTCATGTACGTCGACCGGCTCGCCCAGCGCCTCGCCGAGCAGCTGCCGCCGCGCAGCGCGCTCTACGTCACCGCCGACCACGGCATGGTCGACGTCCCGTTCGACGAGGAGCACCGCATCGACTTCGACACGGACTGGGAACTGCGCGCCGGGGTCGCCCTGCTGGGCGGCGAGGGGCGGGCACGGCACGTCTACGCGGTGCCGGGCGCCGAGAACGACGTGCTGACCGTCTGGCGCGAGGTGCTCGGCGAGCAGTTCTGGGTGGCCTCGCGCGACGAGGCGATCGCGGGGGGCTGGTTCGGGCCGCACATCGACGAGCGCGTGTACGCCCGCCTCGGGGACGTGGTCGCGGCCGCGTACGACGACGTCCTGATCATCGCCTCCGAGCGGGAGCCGAAGGAGTCCGCGCTGGTCGGCAACCACGGTTCGATGACCCCCGTCGAGCAGCTGGTCCCGCTGCTCGAAGTACGCTCCTGAAGCGCCCCCCGCCCTCCACGACTCACCGAAAGGTGCTCAACTCCTCATGCCCGAGCTGGTGTTCTTCTCCGGAACGATGGACTGCGGGAAGTCGACGCTGGCTCTGCAGATCGAGCACAACCGCTCCGCGCGGGGCCTCGTCGGGATGATCTTCACCCGCAACGACCGCGCGGGCGAGGGCAAGCTGTCCTCCCGGCTCGGCCTGGTCACCAACGCGGTGGAGGTCGCGGACGACCAGGACCCGTACGCGTACATCGTCGACCACCTGTCGCAGGGCGGCCGGGTGGACTACGTGATCGCGGACGAGGCGCAGTTCCTCGCGCCCGGGCAGATCGACCAGCTCGCGCGCGTGGTGGACGACCTCGGCCTGGACGTCTTCGCGTTCGGCATCACGACCGACTTCCGCTCCAAGCTCTTCCCCGGTTCGCAGCGGCTGGTGGAGCTGGCCGACCGCATCGAGGTGCTCCAGGTGGAGGCGCTGTGCTGGTGCGGCGCCCGCGCCACGCACAACGCCCGCACGATAGACGGCCAGATGGTCGTCGAGGGCGCCCAGGTGGTCGTCGGGGACGTCAACAACGCGGCGGGCGAGGTCGGTTACGAGGTGCTGTGCCGTCGCCACCACCGACGCCGGATGACCGCCGCGACGGCCCGTGCGGCGGCCCTGTCCCCGGACGTGCTGCCCGTCCCACCGGCCTGAGCGCTCCCGCTCCACCCCGCTTCACCCCGTCACGGCCCGGAGAGAACTCCTCCTGAGCGCTCAGCGCGGGCTCTGCACCACCGAGAAGACCGCGCCCTCGGGGTCCGCCACGGTCGCCACCCGCCCGTGCGGGCTGTCGTGCGCCGGTCGCAGGACCTGGCCGCCGAGACCGGCGACCTGCCGCAGCGTCTCGTCGGTGTCGGACACCTCGAAGTAGGTCTGCCAGTACGAGCCCCGGTCCCGGGGCAGGGCGTGTCCCACCCCGTGCAGACCGGCCACCGGACGGCCGCCGGTGCGCAGGGTCACGTAGTCGAAGTCGGCGGACACCACCGGCTCCTCCTCGTATCCGAACACGGTCTCGTAGAACTTGGCGACGCTCTCGGTCTCGAACGTGAGCAGTTCGTTCCAGGCGGGCGCGCCCGGCACCCCGGTGACCGCCGTGCCGAGGTGGGCCGAACCCTGCCAGATGCCGAAGACCGCGCCGGAGGGGTCGGCGGCGATGGCCATCCGCCCGACCTCGGCCGCGTCCAGCGGACCGACCGCCACGGTGCCGCCGCACAGCCGCACGGTGTCGGCCGTCTGGTCCACGTCGTCCGAGGCGAGGTAGGGCGTCCAGGCGATCGGCAGCCGGGGGTCCGGCGGCAGCTGACCCATGCCGGCCACCTCCCGCCCGTCGAGCAGCGCCCGCACGTACGGGCCGAGCTGCTGCGGGCCCGGCAGGAACTCCCAGCCGAACAGCTCTCCGTAGAACTCCTCGGTGGCGGTCAGCCCGTGCGCCATCAGGCTCACCCAGCAGGGCGTGCCGGGCGCGCGCCGCGTGTGCGGACCGGCCGACTCCCGTGCCTCGGTCATCGATCACTCTCTCCCCGGCCCTGGTGGTGGCCGTGTCGTCTCCGCTCCGCCGGCCGGGGGTCCACGCCACTCGCGTGTGCGCCCGTGCCGGTGTCCGCATCCTCCACGGTCTCCCGTGCCATGCCGCGCCGCCGGACCGGCGGTTTCTCCGGAAGAATGCCTGAGCTGCCGTGGTTCGTCGCTTCCTGACGATGGCCGGCGGGTGTCCGCCGGCTGTACAGCACGTGCTCGATCCCATACGCCTCGTGATCGAGCCTGTCCGGCGGAGCAGAGTAGCCGGACCTGGACGCCGCGGCCACCCCTGGCGTATGGATGGACGCCATGAGAGCCATCATCACCGCATCCGAACTCGCCCACGGTCTGAGCGGGGAGAATCCACCCGTTCTGCTGGACGTCCGCTGGCAGTTGAGCACGGCGAAGGCGGCGGGCGCCCCGGCCTTCGACGGGCGGGCCGAGTACGCGGCCGGGCACATCCCCGGCGCGGTCTTCGTCGACCTGGACCGGGAACTGGCCGGCGCCCCGGGCGAGCAGGGCCGGCACCCCCTGCCCGACCTGGCGGAATTCGGCGCCGCGATGCGCCGCGCGGGTGTGTCGGCGAGCCGCCCGGTCGTCGTCTACGACGGCGGACAGGGCTGGGCCGCCGCACGCGCGTGGTGGCTGCTGCGCTGGACGGGTCACCCGGACGTGCGGGTCCTCGACGGCGGGTTGCCGTCCTGGGAGAACGAACTGTCGACGCGGGCGCCCGTCCCGGCCGAGGGCGACTTCGAGCCGGCGCCGGCCGCGGCGGGTCTGCTGGACGCGGACGGGGCCGCGGATCTCGCCCGCACGGGTGTGTTGCTGGACGCGCGTGCGGGGGAGCGGTACCGCGGTGAGGTCGAGCCGATCGACCGGGTCGGCGGGCACATCCCGGGCGCGGTGTCGGCGCCGACGACGGAGAACGTGGAGACGGACGGCCGCTTCCTGCCCGCGGCGGAGCTGAAGGACCGCTTCAAGGCCCTGGGCGTCTCCACGGACGCGGAGGTCGGCGTGTACTGCGGTTCGGGGGTCTCCGGCGCCCACGAGGTGCTGGCCCTCGCGGTGGCCGGCATCCCGGCGGCCCTGTACGTCGGCTCGTGGTCGGAGTGGTCCTCGGACCCGTCCCGGCCGGTGGCGGTGGGGGCGGATCCGCAGTAGCGGCAGACGGAGGAGGCGGGGGGCCCGCCGGGCCCCCCACCCCCCACCCCAGCACCGCAA
>NZ_JBSGDB010000344.1:0-9910 GCF_053602155.1 Streptomyces sp. NPDC004561 | reverse complement strand
GGCGCTGGTGGCCTCGCGGCTCGTCCACGGCTTCACCTCGGCGAGGCCGGGCAGATCGGGGACCGGATCACGCGGCGTGTGTAAGGGCAGTTACAGGGTTTGAAGGGTTACGAGGGTGATCCGCAGGGCGTCGCCCGCGCCCTCCGTCTCGATCCGCACCCGCTGTCCGGGACGCAGCAGCAGCAACGCGCCCCGGTCGAACGCCGCCGCGTCGAAGGGCAGGGGCGTGCCGTCGTCGAGAAGTACCTGGCCGCTGCGGGTGTCTGGGTCGTAGGTGTACGCGGTCGCCTGCATGACGGCCAGCCTAGTGTCCCTCCCGGACGCGGGTGCCGCCGTGGGGCCGCGGGACCGTGTCCGGGCCGTGGGCGCACCGGTGGCCGGTCACGCGGTTCCCCGCGCCCGTTCAGCCGGATTCCGGGCCCGGGATGAGCAGCCCCGCCGACACCGCCGCCGTGTGCGGCCCCACCCCGAGCGCCAGCGCCGCCCGCAGGTCGTCACCGGTGTCCACGTCCTGCCGTACCGAATCGACGTCCGCGAGCCCGAGTTCCGCCGCGCCCGAGGCCCGGTGCCGGGAACGGGAATCGGTGCCGAAGGCGGGACGCAAATCCCGGCCGGGCGACGCGGCCAGCAAAGTCGTGCCGAGTTCCGCCGCGTCGGCGAGAAATGCCCGGGGGAATTCCGTTGCCGCGGCCAGTACCCGGTCCAGCTCCGCCGGACGCAGCGCCGGCAGATCGGCGTTCAGGGCGGCGACGGGTGCGCAGGGGCGCATTTCCCGTACGGCGTCGGCGCCGTGCTGCAGGGCGGCGTTCAGGCCCCGTGCCGGGGTGTCCGGGACGATCCGCGCGCCCAGCGCCGCCAGCTCCCGGGCGGCCAGGACGTCGTCCGTGACGACCGCCACATCCGCCACCGCCGCACACGCCAGCGCGGCGGCCACCGTGTCCTGGGCGAACGCGAGGGCCAGTCCAGGGCGCACCCCGTCGGCCGCGGTGTCCGAGAGCCTGCTCTTGGCCCGTGCCAGGGGCTTCAGGGGGATGACCAACGTCCAGTGCACCGGCGTACCGTCCCTCTCTTGTCGCGCTCATTGTCACCCGCGGCAGCCGACGCCACGGATGGCGGGGCGTACGGTGTTCTCGACAGACCGGCGGCCCCGGGCGACACTTGTGCGGCCCCCGCCGAGGTGGCAGCCCCCTAGAGGAAGGTGTCCTTGTGCCCCGCCGCAGAATCGGCTTCTGGTACCGCTTCGCCGCGGTGATCTGCAAACCGCCACTGGTGGTTCTGATCAAGCGGGACTGGCGTGGAATGGAGCACATTCCGGCCGAGGGCGGATTTATCACCACGGTGAACCACAATTCCCACGTGGACCCCTTCGCGTACGCGCACTATCAGTACAACACCGGGCGGGTTCCGCGATTCCTGGCGAAGAGCGGGCTATTCAAGAAGGGATTCGTCGGAGCCGCCATGCGCGGCACCGGGCAGATCCCCGTCTACCGCGAGAGCACGGACGCGCTCAGCGCCTTCCGCGCCGCGATCGACGCCGTGGAGCGCGGCGAGTGCGTCGCCTTCTACCCCGAGGGCACCCTCACCCGCGACCCGAACGGCTGGCCCATGACCGGCAAGACCGGCGCCGCCCGCGTGGCCCTGCAGACCAAGTGCCCGGTCATCCCGGTCGCCCAGTGGGGCGCCAACGAACTGCTGCCGCCGTACGCGAAGAAGCCGAACCTCCTCCCGCGCAAGACCCACCAGGTGCTGGCGGGCCCGCCCGTGGACCTGTCGCGCTTCTACGACCAGGAGATGACCCCGGAGCTGCTCAAGGAGGCCACCGAGGTCATCATGGCCGCCATCACCCGCCTGCTGGAGGAGATCCGCGGCGAGCGGGCGCCCGAGACGCCCTACGACCCCCGCCGCGAGCGGATCGAGCAGCGCCGCCGCACCCAGGCACAGAACCAGGACAGGCAGGAAGAGGAGCAGAGCAAGTGAGCAAGCCTGTGCGGGCCGCCGTCATGGGCACCGGCTCCTGGGGCACCGCCTTCGGCATGGTCCTCGCCGACGCCGGCTGCGAGGTGGCCCTGTGGGCCCGCCGCCCGGAGCTGGCCGAGGCGGTCAACTCCACCCGGACCAACCCGGACTACCTGCCCGGCGTGGAGCTCCCGGAGAACCTGCGCGCCACCTCGGACGCGGCCGAGGCCCTCAGGGACGCGGACTTCACCGTGCTCGCGATCCCCTCCCAGACCCTGCGCGCCAACCTCGCCGAGTGGATCCCGCTGCTCGCGCCGGGCACCGTGCTCGTCTCCCTGATGAAGGGCGTCGAACTCGGCTCCACCATGCGGATGAGCGAGGTGATCGAGGACGTCGCCAAGGTCGGCGCCGACCGGATCGCCGTCGTCACCGGACCCAACCTGGCACGCGAGATCGCCGCCCGCATGCCCGCCGCGGCGGTCGTCGCCTGCACCGACGAGCAGGTCGCCCGGCGCCTCCAGGCCGCCTGCCACACGCCGTACTTCCGGCCGTACACCAACACCGACGTGACCGGCTGCGAACTCGGCGGCGCGGTCAAGAACGTCATCGGCCTCGCGGTCGGCATCGCCGACGGCATGGGCCTCGGCGACAACGCCAAGG
This sequence comes from Streptomyces sp. NPDC004561, assembly GCF_053602155.1. Classification (NCBI taxonomy): domain Bacteria; kingdom Bacillati; phylum Actinomycetota; class Actinomycetes; order Kitasatosporales; family Streptomycetaceae; genus Streptomyces; species Streptomyces sp. NPDC004561. Next base: position 7,294 of record NZ_JBSGDB010000344.1, on the reverse strand, counting down.
GCTCGCTCATCACGCGCGGCCTCGCCGAGACCACCCGGCTCGGCATGGCGCTCGGCGCCGACCCGCTGACCTTCTCCGGACTCGCGGGCCTCGGCGACCTGGTGGCCACCTGCTCCTCGCCGCTGTCCCGCAACCACACCTTCGGCACCAACCTCGGCAAGGGCATGACCCTCCAGGAGACCATCGCGGTCACCCGGCAGACCGCCGAGGGCGTCAAGTCCTGCGAGTCCGTGCTGGATCTGGCCCGCCGGCACGGCGTCGACATGCCGATCACCGAGACGGTCGTCGGCATCGTGCACGAGGGCAAGCCCCCGGTGGTCGCCCTCAAGGAGCTGATGTCGCGCAGCGCGAAGCCCGAGCGACGCTGAGCGAACCCCCTGAGTCGACGCTGTATCCGGGCTCTACCACCGGGTACTCTCAACGCGATATGAGCACCGAGAACCTCCCCCAGAGCCCTGAGCAGCCGTCCCGCAAGCCCCGCGTGGCCGTCGTGTTCGGCGGGCGCAGCTCCGAACACGGGATCTCCATGGTCACCGCCGGCGCCGTTCTGAGCGCGATCGACCGGACCAAGTACGACGTCCTGCCGATCGGCATCACCCGGGAGGGCCGCTGGGTGCTGACGGCCGACGAACCGGAGCGGATGGCCATCGCCGACCGCCGCCTGCCCACCGTCGACGAGCTCGCGGAGTCGCACGAGGGCGGCGTGGTGCTCCCCGTCGACCCCGCCAGCCGCGAGGTCGTCTACAGCGAGCCCGGCTCGGTGCCCAAGGCGCTCGGCGAGGTCGACGTCGTCTTCCCGGTGCTCCACGGCCCCTACGGCGAGGACGGCACCCTCCAGGGCCTCCTGGAGCTCTCCGGAGTGCCCTACGTGGGCGCCGGCGTGCTCGCCTCGGCCGTCGGCCAGGACAAGGAGTACATGAAGCGGGTCTTCACCTCCTTCGGCCTCAAGGTCGGCCCGTACGTGGTGATCCGGCCCCGCGAGTGGGCGCAGGACGAGTCCGCCGCCCGCAAGAAGATCATCGACTTCGCCGGCGAGCACGGCTGGCCGCTGTTCGTGAAGCCGGCGCGCGCGGGCTCGTCGATCGGCATCACCAAGGTCGACGACCTCTCCGGCCTGGACGAGGCGATCGCCGAGGCCCAGTCGCACGACCCGAAGATCCTCGTCGAGGCCGCCGTGCGCGGCCGCGAGATCGAGTGCGGCGTCCTGGAGTTCGAGGACGGGCCGCGCGCCTCCGTGCCGGCCGAGATCCCGCCGCCGGACGCGCACGCGTACTACGACTTCGACGCCAAGTACATCGACTCGACGCCCGGCATCGTCCCGGCGCCGCTCACCGACGAGGAGACCGCCGAGGTGCGGCGGCTCGCGGTCGAGGCGTTCGAGGCGGCCTCCTGCGAGGGCCTGGTCCGCGCCGACTTCTTCCTCGCCGAGGACGGCGAGTTCGTCATCAACGAGATCAACACCATGCCCGGCTTCACGCCGATCTCGATGTACCCGCAGATGTGGCAGGCCACCGGCATCGGCTACCCGGAGCTGGTGGACCGGCTGGTGCAGGCCGCGCTGCGCCGCCCGACCGGGCTGCGCTGACCGTCCCGGACATCACCGCATGGAGGCGATCCCCTTCGGGATCGCCTTCTTCACGGCCGGGGCCAGGTCCGTCAGGACCTGCGCGCTGTCGTCCGGCCCGGACCGCTTCTTCGGCAGCGTCACCTGCACATACGCCAGGCGATTGGCCGTGGTGAACCGCCACGTCCCGTCGCCCTGCTTCTCCATCAGCCAGTCCACGCCGTTGACCCCGCCGGAGATCGCGTTCGGGTCGTCGCCCTCGGCCACCTTGGGATCGACCATCTTCGGCGGCCGGACGATCCCGCAGCGCAGTATGATCGCCGGGCCTCCCCAGCCCGCCGTGTAGACGGACCGGGGCTCCGGGTCGGCGCGGCGCTGCCCGTCCACCTTCCCGGGCAGCACCTCGTGCAGGGACCGGCACAGAGGCGCGGTCCTCGCGTCGGGGCGGGGAACCGCGACCGTGCCGCTGTCGTCTGCCGTGGAGCAGCCCGCGACCGCGATCAGCAGGGCCGGCGCGAGCAGGCCGAGAGGCCGGTGACGGAAGAAGTTCACCGGCCAAGGGTAGACGGGGGCTACAGATGCACGACCGGGCAGGTCAGGGTGCGGGTGATGCCGTCCACTTGCTGGACCTTCGCGACCACCATGCGACCGAGGTCGTCGACGGTGTCGGCCTGAGCGCGCACGATGACGTCATAGGGTCCCGTCACGTCCTCGGCCTGGATCACTCCAGGGATCTTGCTGATCGTCTCGGCGACGGTCGACGCCTTGCCGACCTCCGTCTGGATCAGGATGTACGCCTGTACCACGGAACCTCCAGGGCGGCCACGAGGATCATGTGGGGAAAAGGAACGCCACGGTATCGCGTTGCCGCTCCCCGCGGGGAGACCTGCGGGAACCGGGCTTGCGCGCCAGGGTGCAGGCACGACGGAAGTTGACGGTCATCCGGACCGTACCGACGGTCATCCGGACCGTATCGGGGTCACCTCGACGGTATCGGGGACACTGATGACGCGCGAGTGGGCACGGCAAGGCAGAAAAGGGGAGCAAGGGACATGAAGGGCACTGTTGGTGAGCTCGGGGAGTTCGGGCTCATCAGGGAGCTCACCTCCCGTCTCACCACCACCCCGGCGGTCCGGATCGGCCCCGGCGACGACGCCGCGGTGGTCGCCGCGCCCGACCGCCGGGTGGTGGCGAGCACCGACATCCTGCTGGAGGGGCGGCACTTCCGCCGCGACTGGTCCACGGCCTACGACGTCGGGCGCAAGGCGGCCGCGCAGAACCTCGCGGACATCGCCGCCATGGGCGCCGTACCGACCGCGCTGCTGCTCGGTCTGGTCGTCCCGGCCGAACTCCCGGTCACCTGGCCCAGCGAGATGATGGACGGGCTGCGTGACGAGTGCCAGGTCGCGGGCGCCTCCGTGGTCGGCGGGGACGTCGTGCGCGGCGACACGATCATGGTGTCGATCACCGCGCTCGGCGACATGCGCAACCAGGAGCCGGTGACCCGGGCCGGCGCCCAGCCCGGCGACCTCGTGGCCGTCACGGGCTGGCTGGGCTGGTCCGCGGCCGGCTACGCGGTGCTCTCCCGCGGCTTCCGCTCGCCGCGCGCCTTCGTGGAGGCCCACCGGCGGCCCGAGCCGCCGTACCACGCGGGCCCGGCCGCCGCGGCGCTCGGCGCCACCGCGATGTGCGACGTGAGCGACGGGCTGATCGCCGACCTCGGGCACATCGCCGAGGCCAGCAAGGTCCGCATCGACATCCGCTCCGGCACGATCGACATCCCGTCCCAGATGAACGACATCGGGCAGGCCGTCGGCGTCGATCCGCTGCAGTGGGTGCTGACCGGGGGAGAGGACCACGCCATCGTGGCGACCTTCCCGCCGGACACCAAACTCCCGGCCCGCTGGAAGGTGATCGGCGAGGTGCTCAACCCCTCCGCGCTGCCCCAGGTGACCGTCGACGGGGCACCCTGGACCAGCAAGGGCGGCTGGGACCACTTCGGGGACATCGAGTCGTGATCCCCCGCGTGCTGACCGTGGCGGGCTCGGACTCCGGCGGCGGCGCCGGCGTCCAGGCGGACCTGAAGACGATGCTGGCGCTCGGCGTGCACGGGATGAGCGTGATCACCGCGGTGACCGCGCAGAACTCCCTGGGGGTGCAGGGCGCCTGGGAGCTGCCCGTGGCGGCCGTACGGGCCCAGTACCGCAGTGTGGTGGACGACATCGGCGTCCAGGCCGTGAAGACCGGCATGCTGGCCTCGGCGGAACTGGTCGAGGCGGTCGCCGAGTTGATCTCCGGCACGGACGCGCCGGCCGTGGTGGACCCGGTGGGCGTCTCCAAGCACGGCGACCCGCTGCTGGCGGCCACCGCCCTGGACTCCGTCCGCACCAGACTGCTGCCGGTCGCGACGGTGGCCACGCCCAACCTGGACGAGGTGGCCCAACTCACGGGGGTGCGGGTCGAGTCCGAGGAGGATCTGCGCCGGGCGGCGGCGGCCGTGCTGGAGTACGGGCCGCGCTGGGCGCTGATCAAGGGCGGCCATCTGTCCGGGGACGCCGTGGATCTCCTGACCGACGGCTCGGCGGAGCACTGGCTGCGGGCCCCGCGCCACGACAACCGGCACACCCACGGCACGGGCTGCACGCTGGCGTCCGCGATCGCGTCGGGTCTGGCCAAGGGGCTGAGCGTGCCGGAGGCGGTCACCGCGGCCAAGGAGTACGTCACCGGGGCGATCGCGGCGGGATTCGCGCTGGGCGCCGGCATCGGGCCGGTGGACCACGGGTGGCGCTTTCGCGGCTGACCCCGCGGCCGACTCCGTGGGTACGGCGCGGGTACGGCGCGGGTACGGCAAAAAGCCGGCCCACCGTGAGGTGGACCGGCTCAGTGCAGCGAACCAGCAGTGGCCGCGCGCTCAGCTGTTGGCGTCAGCGCGAGACCTTGCCGGCCTTGATGCACGAGGTGCAGGCGTTCACGCGCTTCGGCGTCCCGCCGACCACGGTACGCACACGCTGGATGTTCGGGTTCCAGCGGCGGGACGTACGGCGGTGCGAGTGCGAGATGTTGTTGCCGAAGCCCGGCCCCTTGCCGCAGACGTCGCAGTTGGCAGCCACGGGTCACTCCAAAGACTTCAGATGCACTTACGGTTGATCCCGGCATGCCGGGATCAAGGCCGTGAGACCTGAGATCTTGAGTGGCGTTGCCAGGGGAATGGCCCGATCAGGATCGGGCAACCGGAGCAGCATACAACGACTGCGTCCGTACAACGAAACTACCATGGCAGATCACGGCCCCGCTCCCGGCCCACTTCCGGTGCACACCACCCCGGGGTCTACGCTGCGTCCCACGTCCAGCCAGCTCAGGGAGGCGCAGGTGGCGCAGGTGCCGCAGACATTCTTCGATGCTCTCGCGGTGCGCACCTGGTGCGGTCTGGCGCTGCGCGCGCTGGGACGCGCGCGCGAGGAGATCGACGCGATCAACGTCTATCCGGTGGCGGACGGGGACACCGGGACGAACCTGTACCTGACCCTGGAGTCGGCCGCGACGGCCGTCGAGGCCGTGTTCGCCGGGTACGAGACGGGTTCCGCGGAGCCGTCCCTCGCGGACGCGGTGCAAGCGATGGCCCACGGGGCGCTCATCGGCGCCCGGGGCAACTCCGGGACGATCCTGGCGCAGCTGCTGCGCGGCATGGCCCAGGTGCTCGCGGACGGCGGCGACGCCTCCCGCGGCGACGGCTCGGGACTGCGGCTCGCCCTGCGGCGGGCCGCCGACGCCGCCCGCCAGGCGGTGGCCCACCCCGTCGAGGGCACCGTCCTCACGGTCGCCTCGGCCGCCGCAGACGCCGCCGAGGGGACCGAGGGCGACTGCGGGAGCATCGCGCGGGCCGCCTACGAGGGCGCCCGCACGGCGCTGGCGGCGACCCCCGCCCAGCTGGCCGTCCTGAAGCGGGCCGGGGTGGTCGACGCGGGCGGACGCGGGCTGGTGGCGGTGCTGGGGGCACTGGTGGAGGCGTGCACGGGCGAGGCGGTGCGGGACGTCCCGAAGACCCCGGACGCCGCCTCCGACGAACCCGGCGTCCACACGGATTCCGGGGGGTCCGCGCGCGCGGAGGCACTGCTCGCCGCGGAGCCCTGCGCCGACGGGGCCGAAACGGACGGTCCCGCCTTCGAGGTGATCTTCCTCCTGGAGGCCGGCGAGGCGGCCGTGGCCCGGCTGCGCACCCGGCTCGACGCCCTCGGCGACTCCCTGGTCGTCGTCGGCGGCGACGGGCTGTGGAACGTGCACGTGCACGTCGACGACGCCGGCGCCGCCGTGGAGGCGGGCGTGGAGGCCGGGCGGCCGTACCGCATCCGGATCACGCACTTCGGGCTCGGCGACGTGCACACCGGGGGCGAGCGTCCGCCGCGCGAGCGCGCCCAGCGGGCCGTCGTCGCCGTCGTGCCCGGGGAGGGCCTGGCCGGGCTGTACGCCGAGGCGGGCGCGACCACCGTGCTCGCGCGCCCGGGGGAGCCGCCGGCCAGCGGGGAGCTGGTGCAGGCGGTACGGCGTGCCCACGCGCGTGAGGTGGTCCTGCTGCCCAACGACGCCGAACTGCGCCACACGGCCGCCGCGGCGGCCGAGCAGGCCCGCGCCGAGGGCATCCGGGTGGCCCTGATCCCCACCCGCTCCGCGGTGCAGGGCATCGCCGCGCTCGCGGTGCACGAGCCCCGGCGCCGGTTCGACGAGGACGTCGTCCAGATGACCTCGGCGGCGGGCGCCACCCGGTACGCGGAGGTGGTCGTCGCCGAGCACGAGTCCTGGACGACGGCCGGCATCTGCCAGGCCGGCGACGTCCTCGGCCTGATCGACGGCGATGTGGCGGTGATCGGCCCGGACGTCACCGCGACCGCCGGGACCGTCCTGGACCGCATGCTCCAGGCCGGCGGCGAGCTGGTCACCCTCGTCGTCGGCGACGAGGCGCCCGAGGCGGTCGCCGAGCACCTGGAGGCACGCGTACGGGAGTGCTACCTCGCCGTGGACACGGTCGTGTACCGGGGCGGCCGCCAGGGGACGCTGCTGCTCATCGGCGTGGAGTGAGCACGCCGCCTCACCGCTCGGGCCGGAGCAGGCGGGCGGCCTCCGCTCGCCGTTCCCGCACGGTCTCGTCCCCGTCGTCGGCGCCCTCGTAGGCCGCGAGCACGGCACGCGCGCGTGCCGCCGCCTCGGCGGGCCGGCCGAGGTCGGCCGCGAGCCGGCCCGCCGCGAGTTCGGCACCGGTACGGCCGTGCAGCCCCTCCGCGCCGAGCACGCCGAACAACTCGACAGCCCGCCCCAACTGCCCCAGCGCGGCCTCGAAGAGGCCCTGGAGATCGCGGCTCCCGACATCGACGGCACCCTCGGCACTCTCCGCCCGTGCGGCCTGCTGTGCCGGTACGGCGCGTTGTGCCCGGTCGGCCCGCTCTGCTTCGCCTGCGTTCTCCGCCTCTCCGGTCCGCTGTTCCCCGGCGCGCGCGGCCGGTACGGCGTGCTCCGCCTCCTCGGCACTCTCCGCCCGTCCGGCGGGCTGTGCCCCGTGGGCACGCTCTGCCGGGGCCCGTGCGGGCCGGCCGACGGCCTCGGCATCTTCTGCCACTGCGGCGGCTTCCGCCTCCCCGGCGTGCTCCGCCACCGCGTGCTCTGCCTCCCCGGCCCGCTCCGCCGCCTCGAGCTCTCCCACGCCCGGCGGGTACGCCAACGCGTGATGAGGCTCCCGGT
>NZ_JBSGDB010000343.1:0-9939 GCF_053602155.1 Streptomyces sp. NPDC004561 | reverse complement strand
GGCTGCGCGCCCTGCGCGACGCCAGCCGCCCGGCCCAGGCGCTCGCCGCCTACGAGGACGTACGCCGGCTGCTCGCGGACCGGCTCGGCTCCGACCCCGGTCCCGAACTGCGCGCCCTGCACACCGAGTTGCTGGCCGCCGAGGCTCCGGATCCGCGGCCCGGGCCGGCCCTGGGCAACCTGCCCGCCCGGCTCACCTCCTTCGTCGGCCGGGAGGCCGACATCGCGGCCATCGGCGCCGACCTCGCCGCCGCCCGGCTGGTCACCCTGCTCGGGCCCGGCGGCGCCGGGAAGACCCGGCTGTCCCAGGAGGCCGCCGAGGCGGCACGGCACACCGCCCGCGACGGGGTGTGGCTCGCCGAGCTGGCGCCCGTGGACGACCCGGCCGCCGTACCGCAGGCCGTGCTCACCGCGATCGGCGCCCGCGAGACCGTGCTGCACGGCGCGGGAGCCGAGAGCATGCGCGCGGTCGCCGACCGGCACGACGACCCCCTCGAACGGCTCGTGGAGCACTGCGCCCGGCGCCGGATGCTGATCGTCCTGGACAACTGCGAGCACGTCGTCGAGGCCGCCGCCCGCCTCACCGAGCGGCTGCTGGCCCGCTGCCCCGAACTGACCGTCCTCGCCACCAGCCGTGAACCCCTCGGCGTCCCGGGGGAGTTGGTGCGGCCGGTGGAGCCGCTGCCCGAGCCGGTCGCGCTGCGGCTGCTCGCCGACCGGGGCGCGGCGGCCCGGCCCGGATTCCGGGTCGAGGACGATCCCGACGCCTGCGCGGAGATCTGCCGGCGGCTCGACGGACTTCCCCTCGCCATCGAACTGGCGGCGGCCCGGCTGCGGATGTTGGCCCCCCGCCAGATAGCCGACCGGCTCGACGACCGCTTCCGGCTGCTCACCTCCGGCAGCCGCACCGTACTGCCCCGCCAGCAGACCCTGCGGGCCGTCGTGGACTGGTCCTGGGACCTGCTGGACGAGGACGAACGGGACGTCCTCGCCCGGCTGTCCGTCTTCGCGGGCGGCTGCGACCTGGCCGCCGCCGAGGCCGTGTGCGGCCCGGCCGCCCTGGACGCACTCGGCTCGCTGGTCGACAAGTCCCTGGTGGTGGCCGCTCCCTCGGCCGAGGCCGGGATGCGCTACCGCCTCCTGGAGACCGTCGCCGAGTACGCCGGCGAACGGCTCGCGGAGGCCGGCCGCCGTGCCGGGGCCGAGCGCGCCCATCTGACGTACTACCGCGAACTCGCCCGCACCACCGACCCGTTGCTGCGCGGCCCCGAACAGCGCACCGCCATCGACCGGTTCCAGCTGGAGTACGAGAACCTGCGCACCGCCCTGCGGCACGCCGTAGCGGCGGCCGACGAGCAGGATGCGCTCTGCCTGGTGCTGTCCCTGCTGTGGTTCTGGCAGATGCGCGACCAGCGCATCGAGACCCGCACCTGGTGCCAGGAGGTCATGGCGCTCGGCCCCGACCCCTTCACCGAACCCGTCCGGCCCGCCGAGCCGGTGTGGCGGCGGTGCACCGACGCCCCGCCCCCGTACGACGGCGAGGACCTCGCCGAGGCCCGGCGCGGCGTCCACCTCGCCCACCTCGCCTGCATGGACACCGAGCTGGACGCGTGGCAGACCCCCGAGGCGCAGGCCAAGCTGCGCGTCATCACACAGGTCTACCGACCCGGGCTGCCGCAGACCTGCCGGGCGCCGGGCATGCTGTGGTTCTTCGCCGTCATCATGACCGGCGGCGCCGAGCGGCTGCGCCCCGTCGTCGACGCCTGCGTCCAGACCTGCCGGGACACCCCCGGCTTCGAGTGGGAACTGGGCGGGGCCCTGCAGATGCGCGCCAACGTGCTGGCCAACCGCAGCGCCTGGGCCGGCAACGCCTCCCGCGACGCCGACGAGTCGCTGGAGATCTTCCGCCGTCTCGGCGACGCCTGGGGCACCGCCGAGGCGCTGTCCGCCCGCGGCGAGGCGAACGAGCGCCAGGGCGCCTTCCACGAGGCCGCCGCCGACTACCGGACGGCCATCGAGCACGCCGAACGCCTCGGCGCCCGCGGCCAGATGGCCGTCCTCCGCGCCCGCCTCGGCAGCGTGCTCATGGAGGCGGGGGAGCCGGAGCAGGGCGAGCGGCTGCTCCGGGACGTCGTCGCGAGCCAGGACGGCACCCACAACGAGGCCCGGCCCGCCGCCCGGCTGTTCCTCGCCTGCTGGCTCGGACTGACCGGCCGCACCGGCGAGGCCCGCGAGCAACTGCGGCTGCTGCGCGAGGAGTTCAGGATCGCCCACTTCGTCGTCTTCGACTCCCTGATCCTCATGCAGGAGGCCTGGCTGGACGCCCTCGACGGCCACGCCGAGGCCGCGCTGGACCGGGCCCGGCGGGCGCTGCGCCTCGCCCGGGACCCGCTCTCCCAGGCCATCGCCCCGCACCTCGACTCCATCTGCCTCGGCACCGCGGCGATGGCCCTCGCCCGCCTCGACGGCGGCAGCCGGGCCGCCGACGCCGCCCGCTGCCTGGGCGCCTCCGACGCCCTGCTGCCGCCCGGCCACGTTCCCTCCGGCGTCGAGCGCCGGTGCCACGACATGACCGAGGCCCGGATCCGCGCGACGCTCGACGAGCGGGCGTACGACGCCGCGTACGCCGAAGGCGGTGGCCTCTCCCTCGCGGAGGCCACCGCCCTGCTCTGACGGCGTGGACGTCAGTTCTTCGTGCGGAACTTGTGGATCGCGACCGGTCCCATGACCGCCGTGATCGCCACCGACCAGGCGATGGTGACCCACAGGTCGTGCGCGACCGGGCCGCCCACCATGAGTCCCCGGGCCGCGTCCGCGAGCGTGGACAGCGGGTTGTAGTCGGTGAAGTGCCGCAGCCAGCCCGGCATCGACCTGGTCGGCGCGAAGATCGAGGAGCCGAACTGGAGCGGGAACAGCACCAGGAAGCCCATCGCCTGCACCGACTGCGCGCTCTTCAGGATCACGCCGAGGGTGAGGAACACCCACATGATCGAGGAGGCGAACAGCGCGGACAGGCCCACGGTCGCGAACAGACCGGGCCAGCTGGTGATGTGGAAACCGACCAGGACGGCGACGACCATCAGCACGGCCGTGGCGAACAGCATCCGGCCCAGCTCCACGGCGATCTTCGCGAAGAGCACCGAGCCGCGCCCGATCGGCAGCGACCGGAACCGGTCCATGACACCGCTGTTGAAGTCCTGGCTGAAACCGGTGCCGACGCCCTGGGACAGGGTCATGCTCATCATGGCGATCATGCCGGGGATGACGTACTGCACGTACTGGCCCTGGCCGCCGCCGAGCGCCTGGCCGATCGAGCCGCCGAAGACGTACACGAACAGCAGGGTGAAGACGACCGGCATCAGCAGCGCGTCGAACATCGACTCGGGGTCCTGGCGGATCCACAGCAGATTGCGCCGGATGAGGGCGCCGGTGTGGCGCAGATGCCCGCGCAGCGGGATGCGGACGTCGGGGGCGGGGGCGGTGACGGCGCTCATACGGCGACCTCCTCGCGGGAGTCGGCGGGCGTGGCGTCCTGCGGGACACCGGCACGGTGGCCGGTGAGGGACAGGAACACCTCGTCCAGGCTGGGCAGTTCGGTGGTGATGGAGGAGAGGGTGATGCCGCGCGCGGTGACCGCGCCGACCACGGCCGTCAGCTGCTCGTCGCTGAGGATCGGCGCCAGCAGGGTCCCGGCCTCGGCGTCCACGGTGGTGGCGGCCAGGCCGGTGATGCCCAGCTCGTCCAGCATCCCGGCGAGCGGGCGCAGCTCCAGCGGGTCGGCCGGCCGCACCCGCAGGGTGCGCCCGCCCACCCGGGCCTTCAGCTCCTCGGTCCCGCCGGTGGCGATGACCTTGCCGCGGTCCACCACGGTCAGCTCGGAGGCGAGCTGCTCGGCCTCCTCCATGTACTGGGTGGTGAGCAGCACGGTGACGCCCTCGCCGACCATCGCCTTCACCTCGTCCCACACCTCGTTGCGGGTGCGGGGGTCGAGTCCGGTGGTCGGCTCGTCCAGGTAGAGGACGGCGGGCCGGCCGATCATGGACGCGGCGAGGTCCAGCCGCCGCCGCATGCCGCCGGAGTAGGTGCTCGCGGGCCGCCTGGCGGCCTCCGTCAGCGAGAACCGCTCCAGCAGCTCGTCGGCGCGGGCGCGGGCGTCCTTGCGGGACAGGTCCAGCAGCCGCCCGATCATGTACAGGTTCTCCCAGCCCGGCAGCTTCTCGTCCACCGAGGCGTACTGGCCGGTCAGGCCTATCACCCGGCGCAGCTGGCGGGGCTGCCGTACGACGTCGTAGCCGGCCACGGTGGCCCGGCCGGAGTCCGGGGTGATCAGGGTGGACAGGATCCGTACGAGGGTGGTCTTGCCGGCGCCGTTCGGCCCGAGCACGCCCATCACGGTGCCCTCGCGCACGTCCAGGTCGACCCCGTCGAGAGCCTTGGTCTCGCCGTAGTGCTTGACCAGCCCCCGTACCGTCACGGCGTGGCTCCCGCCGGCGGGGTTGTCGTCGATTCGTGTCATGGCCAAGACGGTGCCAGGGCCCGCCGACAAACCACCGACAGGCCACCGACGCCCACCGACAGGCCGCCTGCACGCCCCCGCGGGCCCGCGCAAAGGGGCAGCCCCGCTGACGGGGGAAGATCAGCGGGGCTGCCGGGGTGTTGCCGCGATGGCTCGGTGGTGGTGCCTAGTGGACGGAGTTCTCCTCCAGCGGGAAGGCGCCGCCGACGACGTCCTCGGCGAACTCCTTGACCGCGTTGCCCATGACCTCACGCAGGTTCGCGTACTTCTTGACGAACTTCGGCACCCGGCCGGAGGTCAGGCCCAGCATGTCGGTCCACACCAGCACCTGCGCGTCCGTCTCCGGCCCGGCGCCGATCCCGACGGTCGGGATGTGCAGCACCCGCGTCACCTCGGCCGCCAGCTCCGCCGGCACCAGCTCCAGCACGACCGCGAAGGCTCCCGCGTCCTGCACGGACTTCGCGTCCCGCAGCAGCTGCGCCGCCGCCTCCTCGCCCCGGCCCTGCACGCGGTAGCCCATCGCGTTGACGGACTGCGGGGTGAGCCCGATGTGGGCCATGACCGGGATGCCGGACTCCACCAGCAGCCGGATCTGCTCGTGCGAGCGCTCGCCGCCCTCCAGCTTCACGGCGCCGACGCCCGCCTCCTTGACCAGCCGGGTCGCCGAGCGCAGCGCCTGCACCGGGCCCTCCTGGTAGGAGCCGAAGGGGAGGTCGCCGACGATCATGGCGCGCTGGGTGCCGCGCACGACCGCGGCGGACAGCATGGTCATCTCGTCGAGGGTGACGGGCACGGTCGTCTCGTACCCGAGGTGGCAGTTGCCCGCCGAGTCGCCGACCAGCATGACCGGGATCCCGGCCTCGTCGAAGACGGACGCGGTCATCGCGTCGTAGGCGGTGAGCATGGGCCACTTCTCGCCCCGCTCCTTGGCGAGGGCGATGTCGCGGACGGTGATGCGGCGAGTGCCCTTCCCCCCGTACAGCGCCTTGCTGCCGTCGGAGGGCTTGTTCTGGGCAGCCGAAAGCTGCGTCATGGCAACGGCTCCTTCAGTCATCTCGAGGCGCCCTGACGGCGTCCCCGGATCGCCTCCATGGTGGCACCTCGTGCCAGTCACGGCCAGGGGTACCCCCTTGTGATCCCTTCCGTGTCCGTTCAAGCCCCGGATCTGTAAGGTCTGAGTAAAGAAAATAAGATACGAGACGGTTCCGTATCGGAATGGTCATAGGGTCGGACACATGACAACTTCCGTCCCTGCCTCCCGGATACCGGAAGCGGTGCACCGGCGCCGCTGGGCGATCCTCGGCGTGTTGATGCTGAGCCTGCTCATCGTGGTGCTCGACAACTCGATCCTGAACGTCGCCATCAAGACCATCTCCACCCCGGCCCCGACCGGCCTCGGCGCCACCCAGAGCCAGATCGAGTGGGCGATCAACGCCTACACCCTCGTCTTCGCCGGCCTGCTGTTCACCGCCGGTCTCGTCGGCGACCGCCTCGGCCGCAAGAAGGTGCTGCTCGGCGGCATCGCCGTGTTCGGCATCGGCTCGGCCCTGGCCGCCGAGTCCGGCTCGCCGGACCAGCTGATCGCCTACCGCGCCCTGATGGCCCTCGGCGCCGCCTTCGTCATGCCCGCCACCCTCGCCGTGCTGATGAACGTCTTCGAGCGCGAGGAGCAGCCCAAGGCGATCGGCATCTGGGCCGGCGGCGTCGGCCTCGCCATCGCCATCGGCCCGATCACCGGCGGCGCGCTCCTCGACCACTTCTGGTGGGGCTCGGTCTTCTTCGTCAACGTGCCGATCGTGATCGTCGCGCTGGTCCTGATGCTGTGGCTGGTGCCCGACTCCCGCGACCCGAACCCGGGCCGCCTGGACCCGATCGGCGTGGTCCTGTCCGTCGTCGGCCTGGTGCTGCTGGTCTACGGCATCATCAAGGGCGGCGAACTGGCCGACTTCACCGACGCGAAGGTGCTCGCGACCGTCGCCGCCGGCCTCGTCGTGCTCGCCGCCTTCGTCGTCTTCGAGAAGCGCAGCGACCACCCGTCGCTCGACGTCACCTACTTCAAGAACAAGGTCTTCTCGGCCGCCATGGCCGCCATCGCGCTCGTCTTCTTCGCGCTGATGGGCGTCACCTTCTTCTCGGTCTTCTACATGCAGAGCGTGCGGGGCTACTCGCCGCTCCAGTCCGGCGTGATGATGCTGCCGCTGGCCGCCGCGCAGATGATCTTCGCGCCGCGCGCCCGGCTGGTGGTCGAGCGGTTCGGCAACAAGGCCACGACCACCGTGGGCCTGGTCGTGATCGCCGCCACCCTGGCCGCGTTCGCCACCTTCCAGGCCGACACGCCGATCTGGCTGCTGGAGGTCATCTTCTTCCTGATGGGCACCGGCATGGCGCACATCATGACGCCGACCTCCGTCGTGATCATGCAGGCCCTGCCGCGCGAGAAGGCCGGCTCGGCCTCCGCGCTCAGCAACACCTTCCGCCAGGTCGGCGGCGCCCTCGGCATCGCCGTCCTCGGCTCGGTGCTCGCCACCGCGTACCGCAACGGCATCGAGGGCAAGCTCGGCCCGCTGCCGGCCGCCCTGCGCGACAAGGCCGGCGAGTCCATCGAGGCCACCCTCGGCATCGCCGAGAAGCTCGGCCCCCAGGGCAGGGCCCTGGTCACCCCCGCGGACGACGCCTTCCTGCACGCCATGCACGTCACCGCGCTGTGCGGTACGGGCGTCGCGCTGATCGGCGCCGTGGTGACGGCCCTCTTCCTGCCGGGCAGGCCGCCGACCGGGCAGAAGGGCGAGAAGGAAGCGGAGTTGGTCGGCGCCACGGACTGAGTCCGCGAGCGGATCCACGGGGGAAGGAGGCGGCTGCGGGACAATTCCCGCAGCACAGCGAGAGGACGGATTGACGTGAGCCTTGCCGACAGCCGGCCGAGCCCGGCCGGTCCCGTACGGGGCCGGCCGCGCAGCGAGGCCGTGGAAGTGGCCATCCTGGAAGGCGTGATGCGGCTCCTGGAGGACGGCGTATCCCTCGCCGAACTCTCCATCGAGCGTATCGCCCGCACCGCCGGGGTCGGCAAGGCCACCATCTACCGCCGCTGGAGCGGCAAGGAGGAGCTGTTCGTCGACGTCATGCGCGCCGCCGAACCCCCCGACCCCGAACTCCCCGGCACCTCCATGCGCGACGACCTGGTCGTCCTGCTGGAGACCCTGCGCCAACGCGGCCTGGTCAGCCGCTCGTCGGCGATCCTGCACAACGTCTACGCGCAGATGAAGTCCAGCCCCAAGATCTGGACGGCGTACCACGCCGCGGTCGTCGCGCCCCGGCGTGCCCTCGGCCTGGAGGTGCTGCGCCGCGGACAGCGCAACGGTGAACTGCGCACGGACGTCGACCTGGAACTGGCCAACGACATGTTCGTCGGCGCCATGCTCGTCCGCACCGTCATGCGTCCGGACGCCGAACTGCCCGAGGGGCTCTCGGAGCAGATCGTGGACACCGTCCTGGCAGGCCTGCGGCCCGTCAGCTCGACAGTCGCGTAGCGCTAATGTGCACGTTTCGTCACAGACACCCTTGACCTCTACGGCAAGCGGAACTCACTGCCCCGACTTGTTCGTCCTCGTCTTCCGTACGGCCGTCATGGGGCGGCGGGAACGGAGCCGATCATCCCCTAGGGTCGGAAGAGCACGGGGGAACGAACGGCGTGCACGGCAGGCAGTGAGGCAGACGGTATGGCGCAGCAGCAGCAGGCGTACATGACGGAGACGGACCACGGCGGCTCGGGTCCCGAGCGACCCGGCTCCCGGCTTCGGCGCCTGGTGCACAGACTGCTCGACGGCTGGCGGGGCGACCCGCGCATCTGGCGCCGCGGCATCGTCCTCGCCGTGCTGGCCCTGCTGCTCGCCCTGGTGATGCTGCTGCACTCGCACGTGCCCAACACCGTGGGCAACCTGGGCAGCCTCACCGAGACGTTCCTGCCCTGGCTGGGCCTGGCCGTCCCCGTGCTGCTGGGGCTCGCGCTGCTGCGCAGGTCGGCGACCGCGCTCTTCGCCGTGATCCTCCCGGCGATCGTCTGGCTGAACCTGTTCGGCGGGCTGCTCACCGACAAGACCGGGGCCGGCGGCGACCTGATGGTGGCCACTCACAACGTCAACGCGGAGAACCCCGACCCGGCCGCGACCGCCCGCGACGTGGCCGCCTCCGGCGCCGACATCCTGGCCCTGGAGGAGATCCCCGGCTCCGCCGTGCCCGTCTACGAGGAGGCGCTCGCGCCGACGTACCGGCACCACGCGGTGGTCGGCACGGTCGGCCTGTGGAGCAAGTACCCGATGA
Source organism: Streptomyces sp. NPDC004561 (assembly GCF_053602155.1). Lineage (NCBI taxonomy): Bacteria > Bacillati > Actinomycetota > Actinomycetes > Kitasatosporales > Streptomycetaceae > Streptomyces > Streptomyces sp. NPDC004561. Next base: position 1,107 of record NZ_JBSGDB010000343.1, on the reverse strand, counting down.
CCGACGTGCGGGCCGTCGACATCAAGCTGGGCTGGGAGCGGGCGATGCGCGCCACCGTCGCGACCCCAAAGGGCCCGGTCGCGGTGTACGTCGCCCACATGCCGTCGGTGCGGGTGAAGCTGAAGGCCGGGTTCACCGCCCGGCAGCGGGACAAGAGCGCCGACGCGCTCGGCGAGGCCATCGCGGACGAGCCCCTGAAGCGGGTCGTCCTCCTCGGCGACCTCAACGGCACCATGAACGACCGCGCGCTCAACGCCGTCACCTCCCAGCTGCGCTCCACGCAGGGCGCGGCCGGCAGCGGCTTCGGGTTCAGCTGGCCGGCGGCGTTCCCGATGGCGCGGATCGACCAGATCATGGTCAAGGGCGTGGAGCCGGAGAGCAGCTGGACCCTGCCCCGCACGGGCAGCGACCATCTGCCGGTGGCGGCCCGTGTGAAGCTGGACACGCCCTCGTAACCCGGCGGAACACCGGGTCTGAGAGACTTTGTTTCGAAGCTGAACATTGGCTTGTACGAAACCCCCTCTCCCCCGAAAGGCACAGGCCCTTCATGCCCCTGGCCCTGCTCGCACTGGCCGTCGGCGCTTTCGGCATAGGTACCACCGAGTTCGTCATGATGGGGCTGCTCCCCGACGTCGCGCGCGACCTGCACATCTCGATCCCCGCCGCGGGCCACCTGGTCTCGGCGTACGCGCTGGGCGTCGTCATCGGCGCCCCGCTGCTCGCCGCCCTCACCGCGCGGATGTCCCGCCGCACGGTCCTGATCGCCCTGATGGCGCTGTTCGTCGCGGGCAACGCGCTCTCCGCGTTCGCCCCCGGCTACGACTCCCTCCTCGCCGCCCGCTTCCTCAGCGGCCTGCCGCACGGCGCCTTCTTCGGCGTGGGCGCGGTCGTCGCCACCGGCATGGTCCCGCCGGAGCGCAAGGCCCGCTCGGTGTCCCTGATGTTCCTCGGCCTGACCGTCGCCAACATCGCGGGCGTCCCCGTGGCCACGCTGACGGGCCAGCACCTGGGCTGGCGGGCGACCTTCCTCGGGGTGAGCGCGATCGGCGTCGCCGCGATCGCCTCGCTGGCCCTGCTCATCCCGCACGACGGGGCGCAGGCGCCGTC